>CALDZW010000166.1 GCA_937944175.1 uncultured Candidatus Altimarinota bacterium | reverse complement strand
AAAAAAATGTATGTTTTATATTGACAATCAATAAAAGTATTTTGTATAGTTTTCTGAAAACTTGTAAGAATCAGTATTTTTTGTATATTTATTGTAAAATATCTATGTAATCAAAAATTCTCTATGTCAAAAATCATCCTTTTAGACAATATTAGGAGCATGCAAAATGTATGAGCTATTTTTAGAAATGCAGATTGAGCATGATTTGAAAAATTACTTCTTACAGGCTATACTCCTTACCCACCAAGAAACGATATTAGCAAAACTGCTCTAGGTGGAGAACAGTTTATTGACTGGGAATATTTTGAAGATTCAGCACAAATTATAGATGACCTGAAGAAACAAGGATACAAAATATGGTCAGTAGAGCTTTGTAATGATTCAGTTGATTATACAGAATTATTTAAACTACAGGAAGAGAAAGTCTGTTTAGTTATGTGAAATGAAGTTTCTTGAGTCTCAGAAAATATATTAAATATATCAGACAAAAAAGTGATTATTCCTATGAGAGGAAAAAAAGAAAGTTTGAATGTATCTGTAGCTGCTGGAATTGTTATGTATAGTGTATTGTAGGGGAGTGATAAATAGTTAGAAGGTATTAGCATGGATTGTCCGTAACAATTCATGTTATTTTTTTGATTTCTTCACACAATGTTATATGATAACCAAGTTTGAATATTACTATATAAAATTTGTTTGTATTATGGTTGACTATAAAATAAGATCATTTTTTATATTCTTGTATGCAGTGTCGTGTGTGTTAATGTTCTGATTTGAAGGGGCTGCATTTTGAGAGGAAAAAACAACAGTTGAACTATGTTCTCAGCCACCCCTTCCATGAGCTTGGGATTTATCTGATAACTCTAGTATAAATATCCCCATTTCCTTTGATGTATGAGGTGCTGCCACTACTGCATATCAAGTTAAGAAAGTTTTTGTTGATATTACTCATACTTTTGCAGCAGATTTATGAGCAAAACTTATGTCTCCTGATAAAACTCAAATTAGATTATGGCAATTAGGTGATGGAAGTGTACGTCCAACTAATTGAGCTTCAGAGTGTGATAAATGAGGTTATAATTTTTCTCTCTCAGATGAAGAAGAAGTTGCATTACTTAATACAACAGAGAAAAGTTTTTGTGTCTGAAAAAATTATGATACGTTAGTCTCTTGAAGGGGGGGAGTTTCTAGTCCATATGTTTTCTCACATACGCATTCAAAAGATCAATGAATTCAATGAACAGCAAAGCCAATTGATCCACTTAATTCTTTTGTGTGAGATAGTGTTTTTGGAGAGTGGATTTTAAATGTTTCAGATGATTATTCAAAAGATTTTTGAACAATAAATGAAGTATGTCTTGGTCTAGCTTTTGGATGAGTAGAATTATTTTTGTATATCTCAAATGAACCTACTTGTAGTGATAAAAAAGAGCAATGAGAGTTTATCAATGGGGAAAGAGTATATGTATGTGCATGAGTTGAAAATAAATGAACAGAAGAATTTAGCTTGGAACCAGGCTGGGCAAAAAATGATTTTTGATTGGACTTTTCTTCCTTAGAGAGGGTATACACACCACGTGGCACACCTGGTGATGCAGAGCATATTTCACATTCTTTTATTATCTGAGATAATACAGACTTTCCTGAAGGGACATATATTTTCAATGCTTCAGGTAAGGTGAAATGAGCAAGTGAATTTTTTACACCAGACACTCAACTCACTACAAGAAAGAATGTTATCTTTGAAGTGGTTCCAAAGGAGCTCCCAGTACTTACATTTGTATGAGATGAAAATGAAATTATATCAGTATGAGATGAATATACAGATTCAGGAGTTGTAGTGGATGATCCAGTAGATGGATCAAAAATTATTACTTGAGAATGAATAGTAGATACTACTACTGCTTGAATATATCCAATTACATACAGTTATATAAATTCTGATGGACATGAGGCAAAAGAGATTGTAAGGTTTGTTACTGTAGAAGATATTTCTTTACGTTCAGCTGAAGAAAAAATTATTGAACCCTATTCTCTGTGTAAGAAAGAGAAACATCTAGTATGTACATCAAATTCTAATTGAACAGATGTATACGTAAGAAAGATATGATATCAATGTATTGATGGTGATCTTTGAAAACCATGTGATCAATTAGAATTATACAATGAAAATTTTTCTCAAAAATCTACCAAAGAGAAGACATCAGAAGGGCAAATAAAAAAAACAAGAAATATAAATAATATATGAACTGATTATTATCTAAAAAAGGATTATCTTGATTGTAAAATTATAGATACAATACTTGATGAGTGAGTTAATGCATTATGAAGGACAGAATTATTAGATATTTCTCATCTTAATGATAAAAAA
Organism: uncultured Candidatus Altimarinota bacterium; assembly: GCA_937944175.1. Taxonomy (GTDB): domain Bacteria; phylum Patescibacteriota; class Gracilibacteria; order BD1-5; family UBA6164; genus CALLPO01. The sequence continues at coordinate 6,469 of CALDZW010000166.1, read as the reverse complement.
CATATAGCACGTCTTGAAAGTGTTGGAATTATAAATGGAACAAAAGAATGAAGATTTGAACCAAACAGAGATATATCAAGGGTTGAATTTCTCAAGATTGTACTGAGAACACATTGTATTGAGTATAGAGATGAAGATGCTTCAACGATAAATTTTACAGACACAATAAAATGATCTTGGCAATCAAAAGTCATTAAAAGAGCTTATGATTTAGGTATTATTCATTGAAGTCTTTCAGGTTCATGAGAAAGAGTTTTTAGAGAGAATGATACTATCTCAAAAATAGAAGCTACAAAAATATTGTTTAGAATGTCTCTTATCGATTCTGAAAACCTTCAAAAGACAAGGTATACTGATATTAATGAAGATTGGCATAAAAAGTATATAGCCCAAGGAGAGATGCTTTGAGTCTTTAATTCACAAGAAGAAAAATTTATTTTTGATCCTGATAAATGAATTTCTAGGAAAGAAATGGTACAATTTTTGTACAAAACTATCCGTTTATATAGATAATATATTGAGAATAAACTTTGTTCTAACTTCATTAGACTTTAGTAAGAAAATTTATATAATTTTTATGAATTTATACTGATTTTTACAGGAATATATATGAGTCATTTTTTTCAATTTTTGTCAAGAATTCTTTTCTCTTTAGGTCTGTGTATGTACATAATTTTTCAAACTATGTACTCAACATTTTGAGCAAATATTGAAGATATTTTTTTGGATATATCAAAAGACTATGCTTATTATGAAGAATTAGAATTATTATATGATAGAGGAATGATATTTCCTGACAGTGAATGAAAGTTTAGTGCTAATAAACTTTTAAACAGAGATGAATTTGTTTGAATATCAATGGAAGTGAGTTGTAGAAGGTGTATAAGTCCAGAAACTAATGCTTCATATATTAGGGAATATTCTTGAACAGATACATTTTATGATGTTCCTGCTAGCAGTAAATATTTTTATTGTATTGCAGAGAGTGATAATAAATCATATGTAAAGTGATATGATGCCTGATTCCAATGTGATTCTTGAAAACAAGAATCACATAAACGTCCATTTTGTGTTGATAATAAGATTACATTAGAAGAAGCCCTTGCTGTACTTTTGAGAAACTCATGAATTTTTACTGTAGAAGATAATACAAGAGTTATAGAAGAAATTGATGAATGAAAAATTTCTCAAAAGTTAGCTTCAGATTTACTTCCAAGAAATTCTGATGGATCAGCATATACCTTTTATTGATATTTTCGAAAAGCTCTTGAACTTGAATTAGTAGAGTATGACACTGATTGAAATGAAAAGACTTATAGACTTCTTGATCCTGATGCTCTGAGGTTCAATCCAGACAAAAGTATATCAAAGGAGGATTTTTTGAAAATGGCTTATATAATTTTAAAATCAAATAGTTGTAAACAGCAACTATCATCATATTCACTACCAGTGTCATTATCTATTCTAGATGCTACTTGCAAGCCAACAGATACAAACTGTGTTGATAAAAAAATTGATCCAAATGATTCAGAATTTGATTTTTCATGATCATGAGCAGGTATATGTGAGAAGTGAATTGATTCATCAAAAGGATATATGTGGAAAATGTACCATAGAGCCTCAGGGAAAGAGGTTATTACGTATTGATCATATATAGACAATGCGTCTCTAAAACCATCTTGAAAATGGGATATATATTTGTATGCAGAAGATAATTGTTGAAATACTGGAAGATCACTTTCTACACTCTATGTGAATTGAAATGATTGAGACGAAAAAGTATCTGATTTATCAGTATCTATGACATGATGACCACTTGTGTGACCATTGGATACAAGAGTGTCATTTGTAGGAGATGCAAATTGATGAGATGGAGATTACTTATATAAGTGGAAATATTGAGATTGAAAGAGTGGTGAGTGAAAAGATATGAAGCACGTATATGACAAGCCTTGAAAATATACTTTAGAGCTTGAGGTAAAGGATTGAGAATGAAATAGTTCAACCGCTACTTCTACCATTGTAGTAACTGAAAAAACAAACTCAGGTTCTTGAAATACCTGAATATGAGTTCAAATTACCGGAGGTCCATTTACTCAATATGTTTGATGAGCAATTGATTTTTGATCAATGGTAAGATGAGGAGAGTGAGGATATACATACAATTGGGATTTTTGAGATGGAATAAAATCTGATTGAGAAAAGTTCATAAAGACCTATGAAAAACCATGAGTATATGTTGTGACTCTTGAGGTAGTAGATGATTCATGAAAATCATGAAGTGCAGAAGTAACTATTGTTATAATAGATAACTCATTGTGAGATAATAACTCTGATGGTTTATGAGTAAAAATTATTGCGGATCCCTTAAAACAGAGAATTGGAGAAGATATTAATTTTGATTCTCAAATATCTTGATGAGATGGGAATTATACATATATATGGGATTTTTGAGATAATGATACCTGAACAAATTCCTCATCAATTCATCAATATGATACTCCATGAATCTATATTGTTGATCTTGATGTAGTTGATGGTGATTGAAAAAAGGGAACATCAAAAGTTTCTATTCTTCTTGTGGATCCACAGGAAGATTATAGTTGAGAAAAATTATGAGCACGTATTTCATGAGGACCATTTAGGCAGTCGATAGATGAAGATATTAATTTTGAATGAGTAGGGATTTGATGAGATGGATCATATTCATATGATTGGTATTTTTGAAATGGTGTTGATGGATCTTCAAAAGATGTAGTTCATTATTATGAACAACCAGGAACATATGAGGTGGTACTTGAGATAACAGATGGTTCATGAAAGACAGCCACAGCAATAGTGACAGTTGTTATTATACAAAAGAATGGTAATGATGATTCTAATAGTTTGTCAGTATGAATAGATGCTGAACCACTAAAAGTATCTTTGTGAGAAAAAATTGATTATACGTGATTAGTAGAATGATGAAATGGAGTCTATACATATAAATGGAATTATGGAGATGGTGATTCTGAAACATGAAAAGATAATGAAAAAAAGTATACAAAACCAGGGTGATATGTTACTACTCTAGAAGTAATCGATTCTGATTGAAAAACATGAAATGCCCGAGTGCAAGTAGTCATAACAGACTCAAATACTGACCCAAATGATGACTGAAATTGAGATGATAGAAAAAAGAGGTTATGAGTAGAAATAAAAGTATCACCAGATACATTTTGAAAAGTATGAGATAGATTTGATTTTGAGTGATTGGTTACATGATGAAGCTGAAAGTACTTATATAGTTGGAAATTATCAGATGGAACACTTTTTAAATGAAAAGAGATAGACCATGATTTTTCAAAGAAGTGAATCTATAGGATCTATTTGTGAGTAATTGATGACAAGTGAAATAGTGGTTCTTCAGAAGTGACTATTGTAGTTCAAGACACTGATTGAAACTGAAATCCAATTACGGATTCAGAAACAGACAAATGACTATGAGTACAAGTACGATGAATCCCGAGTACCCAATATGTGTGAGAGCCAATCAATTTTGAATGATTTATAGATTGATGAGATGGGAATTATATTTATGCCTGGGATTTTTGAGATGGGTGAATTTGATCAGAAAAAAAGTTGTCACATACATATAATCAAAAAGGAACGTATAGAGTCCAACTGATTTGATCAGATGGGACAAATAGAATAGGGAAATGATATGTACAAGTATATGTGAGATCAAGATGAAATGATGACTGAAATGATGACTGAAATTGAACAGAGAATAACTCAAAGTATTTATGAGTATCAATAAGTTGGGATGGAAATGGAGTAGACTTGGGGAATCCAGTCAAACTTACATGAATAGCTAGTGGCTGAGATGGGAATTATGAATACACATGGGATTACTGAGATAGTGTCATATGAGATGGGAAGATAGTTAATCATGTGTATGAAGAAATATGAGTATATACAGTGAAGCTTATTGTTACTGATTGAGAATGAAGAACATGAGATTCTCAAGTTATTGTTTCAGTAAATCAAAGTAGTGTTTGATGAGGATTCATTGTTACTATGACAAGAACACCACCAATTGGGAATCAAAAACTTAGTGTAGACTTTATTGCTAATGTATCACCACTAGGTGAATATACATATGAATGGGATTTTGGTGATGGGACAACAGGTCGCTGAAAAGTAATTACACATGTATATAAGACAAAAGGTTTCTATGTTGCTACAGTATATGCTACTGATACAAATGCTAAAACAGGATCTGCAAAAGAATCTGTAAGAGTATTAAGTGCAAATTCATGTGAGCTTGACTGAGATGATGATGGGGTCCCTGACTGTAGAGATGCTTGCCCACTTGTAAGTGGATCTTCTCTGAATTGAGGGTGTCCTATTCTTGATGATTTTTGTAAAGCAGATTGTTCGTGTGATTCTTGATATAAATGTACAAGTAATGATCCAAAGATATGTTCTACTCAAGCAGTATGTAAACCATATGTTGTATCAATAAACCCATGTCTAGAAAAAGGGCACTCAGCATTTATTTATGGGAATACTACATGTAATAGTTGTCCATGTTCTCATTCAATAGATTTCAATTCAATACTGAGAAAATGTGATGTAATATTTCCAGCTATTACTTCAATTGATTCTACCGAGCTTTTTTCTAGGGGTGATGTTTATACTATAAGTGAATAATATATGAGGATCGCTATACTTGCAGCTATTGGTTCTCAGAACCTATGAGATGAGCTTATTTTAAAAAATCAGATTTATTTTTTGGAGGAAAAGTATTCAGAATTTTTATGAGTGTCAAAAAATGAGATAGAATTTAGTGTGTTTTCTTACGATGTTGCAGATCCTTTTTTTACTGCGCCAAATGTAGCATATTATAGTTATTTTCCAATGGGGGTAAAAAAAATAGCTAACATATGAAAAAATTGTAAAAATTTTTTTACTTTTCTTAACGTAATATGGCAATCTGATAGAGTTGTACTATGATGAGGAGGGATTTTATTTGATGAAGAGTTACAATCAGTATCAAATCCATTACTACAAATTTATCTTCGTTTAAAGTATGCATCTTTTTTGAGAAAGAAAATAGAAGTATTTAGAGTATGAATAAATATTAAGAATCCAAAAAATTACACGAGGCTGTTTAAAATATGCGATCTTGCAAAATCTATTTCAGTACGTGATCGTTATAGTTATAGAGTTTTAGAGAAAATGTGATTCACAAAAAGGATTTCAATTGAAAAAGATCCTGTATTTTATGATAAGGTATTTTGAGATTGAGATAAAAGACATATGTTACAATCATCAACTGATCCATTTTCATGAGAAAGCTATTTATATGGAAGTGTTTTTACACAAGATTTCACTATAGAGAACCTTGAAAAAATATTGGACGATGACAATACTAAAATTTCTTTAGAAGATTTAGAATGAAAAAAAGTAGCAATTGCCTTACGACAAAGAGATATATGAAATTATAGTAGAAGGGTATATGATATTTGTAAATTCTTAGTAGAACATAAAGCAGTTATTATATTTGTTCCACATAGTTTTCATAAAACAGACAAATTAGCTAATGATTACTATTGGCTTGCAAATCATAAGAATAATTTAGAATCTGATTTAGATATAAAAATTGAAATATGTACAAATATGGAGGAGTCGTATAAAATATATACAGACAAAAAAGTAGACTTTGTTTTTGCACAGAGACTTCATTCAATTATTTTATCCCAAATTTATGAAATACCATTTTTGTGAATTTCTTATTCAAAAAAAACAAGAGAAATCATTGAACAAATTAGAAGTATATAAAAAAATAAGGTAGTTCAGATGATATCTTCACTATCTTATTTTTTTTTCTTTGATTTTTTCTTCTTTTTTTCTTTGCTTTCTGCTTGCCAATTAAAGTCAAGGTATTTAATTCAATAGTGCCTAAAAATACTACGAGATCCCCCAATGAGTATACTATGATTATCTAATCATAATTTTGAAATCCAGAAGTTTATAGCATCTCTTGATTGCTCTTCAATTTCAAGAAATGGAGGGATTCATTTATATGTATCAATGTCAAATTCAGCTCATGCAAGTTTATAAGAAACTCTGTGTTTTATTTTTTCTCTTGTTCTTGTTAGGCCATATTTTTCTAGTACTTTTTGAAAACTTTCAACGTTACTAATTCGTGTTTCGTGTTCATCTTTGATCATTGCTCACTCTTTTTTTCACATTTCTGTACGAGTTCGTTTGATTGTATATATATGTTCTTCTCCTTTTTTTCTTACTCTGAACATGCGTTTATTTTCTTCCATCTTTAAATTTTCTCAGTTTGGAAAATCATAGTACACATCATGGATTTCTCATTCAAATGTTCTTTCAGCTCCAAGTTTTTCTAGTTTTTCTACTAAGTCTTTTATATCTATATCTAATATTTTAACCTCCTTTTCTAACATGTGTATAT
>CALDZW010000165.1 GCA_937944175.1 uncultured Candidatus Altimarinota bacterium | reverse complement strand
TTTTATACTTTTTATATATACTTATAAAAATATTATTAAATATAAAAAGATATGTTTATCTGTAGTGATTGTGGGAATGAATCTATTAAATGGGAGGGACAGTGTCCTTTTTGTAAGGAGTGGAATACTTTGAAAGAATTCAAAGAATCAAAAGAAAAGAAATGAGAAAGCAAGTGAGAGCAAAAAACTCTACAGAATATCCAAAATATTAGTGTAAAACAGAATAGAATCACCTCCGGTTCTAGTGAGTTGAATAATGTAATGGGGTGATGAATAGTGCAAGGAAGTATTGTTCTATTAAGTGGCGAACCTTGAATTGGGAAATCTACTTTGGCTATTCAGCTTGGAAAATGGCTACAAGAAAAGATTATATATATTAGTTGAGAAGAAACTGAGTATCAACTTTTTGATAGATGTAATAGGCTAGGAATCACTTCAAAAAATATTAATCTCTTATCAGAAAATAATCTAGAGAATATATTAGAAACAGCTAAAAGCAATCCTTGTGATTTTTTAATAATAGACTCTATTTCTGTCATTCATTCTGATAATCAGGCATGAGTCAGTGGAAGTGTTGGGCAAGTAAGATATATTACTGAAAAACTTGTTGAATTTGGGAAAAGTACCAATACTACTATTTTTATAATAGGTCATATAACCAAAGACTGAAGCCTTGCTGGACCAAAAACTCTTGAACATATGGTTGATACAGTTTTGTATTTCACTGGTGATAAGTATGATAACCTTAGAATCCTCAGAACTCTTAAAAATAGATTTGGAGCTACTTCAGAAGTGTGAATCTATAAGATGGAAGAAAAATGATTGGTAGACTTGAAAAATCCTGGGCTTGAATTTGTTAACTGAGATGAGTCAACTATAGGTTCTTCTCTTTCTATTACTATGGAATGAACCAGGCCTATTATTTTGGAAACAGAGAGCCTCACTACTTATACTAAATTTGGCCTCCCAAAAAGGTCAGCTAGATGAGTAAATTCCTCAAAGCTTGACTTGATTATTGCCGTTCTTGGAAAATATACTTCAGTTAATCTTGATTCTCATGATGTCTACAGTAATATAGCTCGTGGAATGAGGATTGATGAACCAGGGATTGATCTAAGTTTAGCCGCTAGTATCATTTCAAGTAAGACTAACAAAGTCATACCTAAAAACATTATTTTTATCTGAGAAATCTCACTCACGGGGAAGATAAAAAATGTAATGCATATTGAAAAACGTATTAAAGAAGCAGAAAAAATGTGATTCAAAAAGATAGTCATTCCAGTACTTACCAAAAAAATTGCCTCAAAAAAAATTGAAATTGTTTCAATTAGCTGAGTAGCTGATCTTATTCAATTTATATAATCTTCTTAATTTCCTCTTAAGAAACTTTATTATAATATTTCTTATCAATACAATATAATTTTTTATTGCTATGAAAGTGTTTCTTCCATTAATTTTGATTTGTTTTGCCACTATTTTTTGATGAATATGATGATATTTATGATCTCAATTTTCTCAAAAAAGCATATCTTGAAGCTCTAGCTGAAGTGAAGAGAATGGCAAGCATTCTATAAATAATAGTAACAGTTCAGTAAAAAAAATTGATACCCTGTTGCAACTACAAGACTGAATAACTGATTTAGTAAAAACTGTCTCCCCAAGTGTTGTAAGTATTATTGTAAAAAAAGATCTTGCTATCTATAAAAGTGATCCGTGGGGATTTTTCAGATATAGAGTATGAAGTATTAACAAGGAAGTTGGTGGGTGAACTGGTTTTTTTATATCAGATGATGGTATTATCATCACAAATAAACATGTAATTGATGATAGAGATGCTGACTATAGTATCATACTTAATTCATGAGAGGAGCTTGATGCACGAGTTATTGCTATTAAAAAAGATAATGATCTTGCGTTTTTACAAATTAAAAACTCAAAAGAACATACTATTACTCCCCTTCAATTCATAGATTCATGAGATATTCAAATTGGTCAATTTTCTATTGCCATTGGTAATGCATTATCTGAATTCCAAAATTCTGTAAGCCTTGGTGTTGTAAGCTGAATCAATAGAAGTATTGAAGACAATTACCTAGAGCTTAATTGATTGATCCAAACTGATACTGCTATTAATCCATGAAACTCTTGATGACCACTTCTTAATTTAGATGGAAAAGTCATGTGAATTAATACTGCTATCATTGATTGAAGTCAAAATATTTGATTTGCTATTGAACTTTCTCAAGATGAAGTAGATGAATTTTTAGAAAAAATAAAAGATAATTAAAAATTATCTTTTATTTTTATATATAATAGAGAAGTACTGCACATAGTATTCATAGTATACTTCAGGCAAATGCTTCACTTGGAAGATGTCCTAATGATTCTTTAAAACGTTTTTCTCATAGAAAATCATTAATAGTTGATGCATGAAGACCAGCTTCAAAACGTACATTAAGTGCATCATAAATAATAATTCCTGTAAATGCCATGGTTATAGCAAACAAGTCATGAGTTACTCCATATTTTAAAGCAATAGCAGAAGCGAGAGAAACCACTACTGCACTATGAGCTGATGGCATTCATCAACTTCCAAGAGCACGAGAATAATCAATTCTTCACGTAGACACCCAAACAAAGAATCATTTTAAAAATATACTCAGAAAAAAAGCCAATACTGGTATAGAAATCAGATGATTATAGAAGAAATTATACTCTCATAACAATGCTGGCTCCATTATAATGCTAATTATATAGTAATGCTAACTAATCTCAATAATTTTAAATTCTGTTATTCATGCATTTGTTTTTGCTTTTATCGTAGATCCATTTTTCTTTCACATCAAAGCTTTTCATACAGCACATTCATTTGAAATCCTTTGAGGTTCAGCTAAAATATCTGATTCTGTTGTTCATACAATTTTATATATTTGTTTTTCTTTATTTTCAACACTTTCAATTGTAACAGTATCTCACATGTTAACTTTAGAAGTATCTTTTTTGTCTTCATCAATAATTTCTATATTTTTTAATTGTTCTTCAAGTTCACTAATTCTTACTTCAACTTGTGATTGTAAATTTCTTGCTTCTTCATATTCAGCATTTTCTGAAAGATCTCAGAATGAAATTGCCTCTTTTAGTTTTTCAGCCACATCTACTCTTGCAACATCTTTTAAATGAGTGAGTTCTTCTTGTAATTTTATAAGTCCTTCTGCAGTAACATAAATAACTTTTGACATAACTATACAAATATTAGTAATAAATTATAATTGATTTAGTTTCTCTTTAACAGTAGTATATTGATTTTTTGAAATCTTCAATCAAAAAACAGTTCCATCTGAAGAAATAACAACACGTACATATCAGTCATCTATTGTGAGATTAATATAAAATGACTCATCTCAAAAATTATCTACTTCATTTACTGTATATATATCATTGTCTTGAACAAGATCAAATACTTGTTTTACCTCTTTATATGATTTTGTAGGAAAAATATACAGAGTAAGGTCAAGGTCATAATATTCAAAATACTTATCTGGATACTCTGTAGTTACATCTAACAGTGCAGAATGAGATTGTAGTTCTGTAAGATTAAATTCCGAAAAAAGTTCATATATTTGTTCTCATCCAGTACCTAAAGTTACATTTTTATTCTTTTCATCTAAATCTTGAAATGCAACAGTAGAGAGCCTTCATTGCTTGTATTTTTCAAGTGATTCTTGTGAATCAATTACTATTGTCTCACCTATATTATCTCAGAGCTGATTATTTTGAATTCCCTTCAGTTCTTCTTTTGGTATTCTATATTCATCTGTAACTCATGTACTTGTGTCTCATCATTTAATTCATTGCATAAATTCTCTATATGGTGTTACCATATAATACAAAAAGATATTGAGAATAAATCAAAAGATAACTATTAAGAGTATGTAAAATATTTTCATATACTGATAAAAATTATCTAATAACTTTTACTTGAGAAAAATCAAGTTCAACTGGAGTATCTCTTCACATAAGATTAATTGTCATCTTTACCAGTCATTTTTTTTCATTAATTTCTGTAATTTTTCATTCATTATCCTCAAATGGACCAGATATAATGTTTGCCAAATCTCCAACCATGAACTCATTACTGTAATTTTGAGCATTCTCTTCTACTTTTCATTTTAGTCTTTCCAACTCCTCACCACTTACTGGTACAGGAATATTTCATGCTCATAGAAATCCTGTAACATTTGGTGTATTTCTAACAATATACCAACTTTCATTAGTAACTACCATTTGTACCAAGATATACCCAGGAAGAATATTCTTCTTCTTTGATGATTTTTCTCAATTTGCCTTTGTAGAAACAACTTCATGGGTTGGAACATACACATCTAATATATGTTCTTCCATTGCAAAACTTTCTCTTCTTTGAAACAATGACGATTTAACATTTTCTTCTGTTCCTGAAATCACTTGTATAACATACCACTCTGACTTTGACTCTAACATAAATTTATTAATAGATTATAAAACATTATTTTAATTAGCTGGTCATGTTTGAGTACCAGAATCAACTGGATTCTCATCAGTTACTATAGAAGTAGGAGTTACAGATTCAACAGAACTCTGTATACTATCTGTAAGTGGATCTTCTCACTCAACACGAATAGTGTCTCCTTCAGAATCTTCCAATCATGTAGTTCACATATGAGTATCAAGAAGGCTTTCTACTTCAACATCAGTTTCTGGTGGAACTACATTACTACTAGGATTTAAGAAATTTTTCATTCAAAATAATGTTTCACTAAACAAAAGAGAAGCAATAAATAAATATAATCAAAATAATATCAATGTAACACACACAACAAGAAAATATTTATTTGTTTCTGATCTTGTTGGCCATACAACATGCTTTAATTCTCTTACAGAATCTTTAAAGAAATTAATCATTTTTGTTAAAAATAAGTACTAAAAAATGTAGCTTTATTCTCTGCTACATTTGTCAAGGACATTATATAAAATATAGTTTATTAGTCAAAAAGAATTTGAGAACAAAACATGACAATTATTGACAGTATTTTATATATAATATATAATATGACTCATATAACATAAATTATCACTCTTATGGAACTTTTATCAACTATTCTACCATATATCTATATGCTTTTTTGAACGCTTACCTTTTGTATATTTTGTTTTTTTATTTTTATAAAAATAAAAGAATATGGTGTTAACAAAAAAGAAGAAATAATTAAGCAATTATTTATTCAAAGAACTGCCCTTATACCATCTGTCTATGAAATATCAAAAGATTTCCTCACAAAACATGAAGATATATTTGATGAAGCTCTTAAGCTTAGAATGAGAGAATTTTGAGAAGACTCTAGATCAAATTCTCTCTACAAGATTATGCCTACAAAAAAACTTATTCAACATGAAATAAATTTTATTTTTAAGGTATGCAATAAACATAAAAAACTTATTCGTGAATGAAAATTCATCTATTTAAGAAATGAGCTTATGGAAAAAAGCAGAATCATTAGTCAAGAAGTAGACCTCTACCAAGAAAAATCTAAGGGTTTTAACAAACTTATTCAAATAAAAAACTCAACTATAATTGGATATCTATTTCCAGTAATGAAAAAATTAGAATTATAAGAATATTATGATTTCCTTCATTTAGAAATATAAAAGAGAAAAAATGCTACTAGTAATGATCACAAAATCAGTAATATACTCTCTGGTCATGTAGTGGGAAGATTATCTGAGTCTTTAGCTACGACTGTTGTATGGTTTGCAAGATCTTCATCTGGAATCTCAGTTCCTGCCAAATTTGCATCTGATTTTCCTACATTTGAGTCACCAGCTTTTGTTATTTTCTCAACCTCAATTCATTTTTTTAGAGCTTCTTTTGGGTCTTGTAATTCAGGGGCATTCAGTTCTATTTCTTCTGATTCATCGATTAGTCAGTTATCTTTGTCTAAAGTTGGGGCAGATTCTGGATCTTTCATTTCTACAGTAACTGTATCTTTCATTGACTCCAACTCTTTAATTTCCTCATCCTCTTGAGTCATTTCTTGATTTGTATCTATAGACTCAGTTGATGCTGATTCTCAATCCATGTTCTCATTTGATTCATCTTTATTATTTTTTACTTTTTCTATATTAGTCTCTTCTATTTTAGGATCAAATATTGTCATGTCTGGTGCTCAAAATTTTATTGCTCCATCAATTCATGAAGTAATAGTCTCACCCTTTACTCCATATATACTTATGATTACTAGTTCATATTGTTTATCTGTTTCAAATTTTCAATCAATTCTCAACATTACTTTATTTTCATTCACTTTTATATCATTTACTACAATCTCTCAAGGCGTTGTAAGTCACTTCAATATAAAATCTAATTCTCATTTTGGATCAATATCTGTATCAAAAACAAGTTCTACATTATTGTAAGATATAATTTCAGCTTGATTAAAACTAAGAGCTTTTTGCTGAGGCTCATCTTTTATAGATTCTTGAACTTCTCACTCTTTTAGTGTATTAAACTCTACCTCTTTACTTTTAGCTATTTCATCTCAATTTTCATCTACTGAAATAATAGAAATATAGTATTTTGTGTTTGCTTCTAATCATGTAAGATTTAAAATTGGACTGTCTAATAGATCATCATATTCAGATTCATATGATCCATCAATTCAACTCTTTAATCAATAAGATACATAATATCAAAATGATCCTTCAACAGCTGACCATTGAAATTCAATTGTATTAGATGTAGCATTTTTTAGTGTAACATCTCAAAGGTCTTCAGCTGAAAAAACACCACTAATAGACAAACATAAAAATGATAAAAATAATATTACTGATTGAACAAGCCTCCTCATGATAGTGATAGTAATACGATTAAAATAAATTGTAAACTCATTATTTTTTTCTATAATAATGCTTGGAAAGTATTATAGTAATATTGTCATTCATTTCAAACTTTTTATGAAGCAAACACACAAATCTGCATTCACTCTTATTGAGCTTCTTACTGTTATTGCTATTACTACCATTATTGCACTATGAGTAAGCCGTTTAAATTTCAATACAATATCAGATAAGCAAAATTTGGACAGACATGTTACCAAGGTAGTTGCATATTTTGAAACCATTAGAAATAATGCTTTATTATGAAAATGAATCTGAACTACTCTACAACACCCTGAATACTATAAAATAGATTTCTCAAATATCTGATGATGAAAGATTATTTCTCATTCTCATAGCTGATGAACAAATACTATACTTTCTTCTCCAACTTCGCCTGTCTTTTCTGGTTGAACTGTAAACACACTCTCATGATTACGCTGTCTTCAATTAGATTGATCAGAGGACCAAACAATAATTTCATGAACAGGATCAATACAAATAACTGGTGCTAATATGCTTCTTACTTGAGAATGTACCAGTGATTCTTCAAAAATATTAGAGCTTGAAATTGCAAGAAAGGGCTATACAAAAAAAATCCATATCAACACACTCAACGGTCTGATTAGTATTATTGATTAAAAGATTTTTTAATAAGGATATAGCTTACTCCTATATAGATCATCCCAACCATCCCTCCATATACTATGAGGTCAAGAATATGTCCTAGATGATTATGTTCAACTAAAAAATACACAAGTGAAAAGCTTGAGAGTGATAATAGTATAATCTTCAGAGAAAATATTTTTGGAAAACTAAAGCTCACTATACTTTTTGAAAAATAGTTAGCGAGTAATACTAATAATATCTGACTAAACAGGGTAACATAGGCAGCTCAGATAAATGAAAAATATGGAATAAGAAGAATGTTTCAAACAATATTTACAAGAGTGATGATGATATTAATTTTTAGAAGAAGTGATTGTTTCTTTGCTGCTATGAATATATAAATATACAGAAGTGAAATAAAGTATACTACGAGTATTAATAGTACAATAAGCATTACATCTGATGAATTATAGATATGATTTGCTCACTCAAGATAGGAGCTATTTGCAATAATTCTGATAATATGCTCTCGAAAAACAATTCAAAATGTGGCAATAAAAACTCAGAATGCAAACAATACTTTGTAACTCACTGATAAAATTGACTGTATTTCTTCTCGTGATCATGTAGACTGAGAAACATTTTTAAATAATTGAGAAAGCTTTGGAAGAATGGAATTAAGGTAAAATCATCATAGTACCATTAATACTTCAACTATTTTCATAGGGAGTGAGTATAATGCAATACTGGTATTTGCAGAATCTCATTCCATAATAGAGAGAATAATAATATCAATTTTAAAATATACTACACTTAGAAAAAGTGCTATTCAATATGGAAGGGAAATTTTGAAAATATGAGTGATATATTTCCAATCAAATTGAAATAAAATTGGACAAATCTTTCGTGCATACCAATAATTCATTAATGTATTTGCTCAGATTCAAATCACTCCTCATACAAATACTAAATACAATGATTCCATTCATAAATCCAGAATTTCATTCTTTGTAAAAAAAAGAAAATATCCCCATATAAATCATAATGTTATAAGTTTACCCGTAACAACTGATAAGAGTGAAAATTCCATTTTCAATTGAGACTGCATCAGTGCTAGTAAAGATGAATTAATAAGTGAGAGGAATGTAAATATTCACACTATTGTTATACACCACATCATAATTTCTGTATCATATCATGGAAGCAATAATGCAAGTCACAGTGCCAAAAGGATAATGGCTGATCACAAGAGAGCTCTCAGAGTCAGAACATTACCTACTATTTTTTGAGGACTTTCTTTGGATGATGAAATCTCTCGTACCATAATAGTGTAGAGTCACAGATCTGCCAAAAATGCAAATATTCATAGATAATTATATATTTTATTGTAAGCTCCATACATTTCCACACTCAGATATGTAGTCAAAAGACTAATCAAAAAAATAGATATAAAAGCTGTCAGAGCTTTCGATATTATTTGAGAGAGCGTATTTGATGCAATTTTTTTGAACATGAGAATGAAATCATAATTAATTTATGCATTAATATAGAAAGAAATACACGAAATACAACACATTTTTCTTTACTTTCAGTGTTTTCTTTTTAGTATCAAAAAGATTTTATTATCCTTTTTTATGATTATATGAGAAAAATATTTATAATGACTCTCATCATTACTACAGTGCTTTTATGAGCTAATATGCTGGTAAAAAATACTATTTTACAACCATATAACTCTGCTGAAGAAACTTCCCAAGATAGTTTAGAAAACTGATCATGAAGCACGCCTCCATCTCAAGCACTTGAAGAAGAAGATCCAGAGATTAGTTCAAAGGATATTAAAAATAGGATTGCTCTACTGAGAAGTAGATTCTCATTAAAGTGACTTATTAATAATGGTGATACCTATTTAGAAAATCAACAGTTAGCCCTTGCTCTAAAATCATACCTTGCTGCAAAAGAGAAAAACCCAAAAGATAAGTCAGTTATAAAAAAGATATGAGATACCTACTTTGAAATGCATAAATTCTCCATTGCTAATACAAATTATAAAGCACTCAGATGAAATGAATCATTTATTGATGATAATAGATTAATTTTAAGCTATATTTATGCTCTACCAACCAAAGATGATTCTCCATTAAATTATACTGCTATTTATGAAGAAATAGAGAGCTTCTGATTATCATCAACACAAACCTTTTTTTACAATAATGCACTTACCTGTATTGATAGCCTTGATAACTGCCTTGAAATGTTTGAGAAAGCCATCAGAGAATGAAAAGCTTCTGAAAATAACAATCTTCAAGAAATTGCTGAAGCATTTAAAACATTCTCATGACTTCAAATTGAAGAAGATGCCACATATTTAAAAAAGACATACCTTCTTGGGGCATTATTTAAGGCTTGACTCTATCCTATAGTAATCAAATGATGAGAAAGAATTTTACAAGAAAAACCATGATATCTTCCAATAGTTGAGATGATTGCAAAATGATATTTTGAACTCTGAAAATATGATAAGTCTAAGAAGTACCTACTAGAATATAATAAACAAGATACGCTCAATCCACAAATTAATTATATGCTTGGTATAGTCAACATTAAGCTCCATGAATATATTCTGAGTAATATATACTTTATTAAAGCTAAAAAATGATGATTTACCCCTGTATCTATGATATATAGAAGACTTATTTACAATTATTATTTAGTTGATAATACAGATAAGATGATGGATGAGTTTGCAAACCTTATTAATACAGGTGATGAGAATTTGTCAGAAATTGACTATAGTTTATGAATTTATTATTCTCTGATTAATTGAAAAAAAGCACAAGCAAACAAGTGGATTAATAAAGCCCTTAAGTTGTATCCTGAGGATGATAATTTTTATGGATATAAGTGATGGATTTATAAAGAAGCATGAGATATTGATTCTGCAAAAAAATACTTTAACAAATGATTCTCACTCAACAAAAACAATCCTCTCATAAACTTAAATATGTGAATAATGGAGGCTCAGCAATGAAACATGCTAAAAGCAAAAATATTTTTTAAAAATACTATCTGACAAGATCCTAAGTGACAATTTTGAGATGCTGCGAGTACTGAACTTGCAAAAATACAACTTCAAGAGCAGCAAAATAAAAAAAAGACTGAAGAACAATTACAAGAGCAATTTAATCAATGAGATTTTTCTCAATAATTACATAGTAAAACAGTATTTATGAAAGACAGACTCAGTGAATCAAAAAAAGAACAATTAATCAAAGAATGAAAAGAACAATGAATGTCTACTCATAAACTTCTTGAAAAACTTTCTTATGAAATTTCCCATCAATTTAGAGGGGAAAAAAATGCATGAGTGTATCAGGAATCAGTAAAAAAACTCCTGCGTCTCAAAAGTAGGATCCAAAACAAAGAACAACTCGATACCCTACAACAAGAGCTTCAAAATCTCTCTCATCACTTATCTGAAAAACAAAAGAAAGATTTCCATGATGCTATAGAATGAGCAAAAGAAATACTCAAAAATTCTCATGATCTTATTGATGAAATAAAAGATGAATTTAATATCTTCCACCCTGAAAATGGATCATTCACTACAAAAATCTTCTGACAAGATCGCATCCATAGATGACAAAATCCTCAAAATTTTAGTGATCAAATAATAGGATGATGAATATGACTCTTTAATTCATCTGAAGCAATTGCCAATATATCAATCAAACTCATTATATGAATTTGAAAAAGCATTCCAGATACATATAAAATACTATCAGGAAAAGCAAAAACTAATGCTTTTAAAAACATTTAAAAAAATGAGCAATATAGCTCATTTTTTTAAATGTTTTTACATTGTTGTATTACAAAATTATTTTTTTTAAAACTTTAGCAAGCTTTTTATTGTTATGCTTATAAAAACTTTCTCTATCAATTAAATCTTCTCATACAATAACTGTTCCTCTAGCTTCTAACATATTTTTTTCTTTTTCTGAGAGAAAAATATACTCTCAACCTTTTACTGATATATTATTTTTCATTTTCTCTAAATCATCTCATTGTAACTCCAATTTTTTATTATTTACTACAAAGTAAGAAATCTCTTTTCATAAATATTGTTCAAGTTTTTCCACAAACATCATCAATGAAAAATCTTGAGTTTCTCATCATTTATTTGTAGTATTTCAAATAAAAATAATCTTGGCACTTGAATTTTGGATCATTTCTTTCATATCTCAGATAATAAGGTTTGAAATTGTTGAGGTATATAAATCTCCTGGAGAAATAATAATATAATCTGCATCTGTAAGTGAAGTTTCAATATCCACATTATGGTTTGCTCCTTGGGATTTTTCCATTAAACGAACCTCCCTTATTGGTGAATCATAATCAGCCCCATTACTAATAGCATCTTGAGTTTGAATAATTTCTCAATTCTCTAACTCAGCTTCCATACATGCACTATCAGTTGTTACGGGGATAACTTGAGCTTCTACTTTCAAAAGATTATGCATAAAATCCATGACTCTGTTATAGTTGAGGTCATAATTATAATACAGTACTCACATGAGTATATTTCAAAGTTTAAATCATTCTATTGATGAATCTAGTGGGAGTTTGAAATCAAGAAATTCTTTTCCACTAAGCTCTATAAATTCTTGTAACAGCTTCCCTCTTATTCAGATAAATTTAAACATCTCTTTAACTGAAAGTTCTTTTACTGGTATATCCAAAGGAAACACTGTTTCAAAGTATGTTTCTATATTTGCTTTATACTTTGAATTACTCATAAAATACAAGCACCTTCTCAAATCTCCTGGAGGTGGAAAATCAATATTTAGATCTTGCTTAAATGCTTTCATCAGTCTTCATGTTGTACGTCAGTCATCACTCATAGAAACTATGGCTTTTAGATTAATTTTATCCATGAATTCACTCTTGATTCAAGCAAGAATATTTGAATGCCCATTTCCTCAGCCTATAGTTACGACACTCTTTCCAAAAACTTCTTTTAATTTCATCTTAGTTATCCTCTTCCCAATTTCTACTCCTGGCTGATTATAGGTATTAATTCATGAGAGTTCTCCAATAATTGCTGTTTGGGTTTCACACATCAAAATTAATGCTCATAATGTCTGTTCATCTATTTTTTGTAATTTGAGAGTATAATTGAGTTTATTATAATCAGTCACTGATTTTTCTGTACCAAATTTCTCATACTTCATCAAATCACCAAATGTATATTTTCATACTTCATAATCAACACCAAAGTCTGCTACTTCAAGAAAGATAAGCAACTTATCATTTGGACCATCAAAATATAGCTGTAGTTGTGAATGTTGGTCTGTTACTCATACTGCTGTAGTAGTAGTAACTCAAGATCATCACTTCCCAAGACTTTCTCACACTAATTGTTTGTACCATTCTCAAAAATATAATAGTGAATCTACATATGGGAAAAATACCTGAATATTTTTTCCAGCTTCCCTATAGGTATAATGATGAATAAGGGCTGATAGAAGTGCTGGATTTTTTTTAATTTCAGCTGAAAGCATATTTTTCTTAGAATCACTTACTCACTTCATCAATCCTCTTATATCAATTCAACAAAAAGCAAGTGGTAAGAGTCAAACATTTGTCAGCACACTAAACCTTCCTCAAATATTCCCAGCTAATCACAGTGTTGTATATCACTTCAATTCGTACTTACGTTTAAAATCGGATTCTTCTCATGCTATCACAATAAAATGATCTTCAATATTTCTATTTGAATGTTCTAACCCCTCGTTATTTCAGTGTTCTGATTGTTCTAATCCCTCCCCCTTTGGGTACTCCCTTTGGAAAAGGGAGATATTTTCTTTTACCTTTTCTTTGAAAAACTTAAATAAACTCTTTGTTTCAATAGTTCCTCCAGATTTTGAAATAACAACAAACAGTGTTTTTTCAAGATCAATAACATCAAGAGTATCTTGAATCTTTTTTGGATCCACATTATCAACCACAAATAATCTCAAAAATCATCTCCTCTGCTTATCTGATAATAAGTTCCAATTTTTCCCCTTAATTGCTTGGTGGATTGAAAGAGTTCATAATGCACTTCAACCAATTCAAAGAACTACCAGATTTTCAAACCCACCTGTGTCTTCAGGATACCCACTCTTATTTTCAGGATATCCACAAGGGGTATCCCTACTTTTTATATTTTTTTTTCATTCATATCTACTCTGTAGGGATACCCCTTGTGGGTATCCTAACTTCTCCTCGACTATATTTTCAATAGCTCCCAAATCAACTGTTTCATCTACATCAATAAAACCAATTTTTCATGATTTCCTATCGTCTTGAATCTTTCCAAGAGCTTTTTTATACCCCTCACTATATTTCTCCTCCAGCATCTCCACTGGGATTTTTAATGACTTTGTATTTATTTGTATCATAATGCCTTGATAATATATTACAATCCTCTAACACTTTTAATCCTCTTTAATCTTTCTAATCTGTGTAATCCAGGTTCTGACATCTACACCTTCCCTTTCAAATACTCCCTCAACTCCTCTCATAAATCATCTCTCTCCAAGCCATAAGAAATTATGGCTTTTATGAAACCTATTTTACTCCCCGTATCAAAACGTTCTCACTTAATATCCAATCAGTAAATATCT
>CALDZW010000164.1 GCA_937944175.1 uncultured Candidatus Altimarinota bacterium | reverse complement strand
GCAGTAAACATCTGAAATAAGTGGGTTTTCTATTGAACTGTAGATGAATTGCTTGTAAAAGAGAATTTATCTGATGATTGCCTATGTTGAAAAGTCCTTTTACAGTTATTAAAGTGTGATATGGATATGTTGTACCCTAATTTAGAACCTTTGAACTAAAAAAATGAAAGAAAAGAAAAATAATTGATGACTGCTTGAGGCGGCGATGGAGTTTGCAAAACAAAGCCCACTATGAGCATTTGTTTGATGAATAGTAATAATAATAATGGCACTTCAAATATCTTGATTATCAATATGAACAGTTACAGATAAGTGGTTTTGATTAGAAGAAAAAAAAATTGACCAATCTTATGAATTACAACTTAAGACTTTTGAGTTTCTTCAATGAGATGTCATGTCAAAACTGGACGACATATATAAAAGAATGGATAATGTTGAAGCAGATACTAAGCAAAATAAAGAAGATATAAACAGGCTTGAAGATAGAATAGAAAGAATTGAGAATGAGCATTAATTGTTAATATAAATGTATGAAATATACTAAAGCAATTAGAGTAAACTTAGAAACAAATTGACTACTTGAGAAGATACCTTCTACTGAGTTTTGGAGAGTTTGAAAAGAGTTTCACTGGCTTGTGGATTATTTTGATGTAAGTACTAGAATAATTATTGAGGAGGGGTTTATTACTGACTTTTGAAGTATACCAAAGTTCATGAGGTGGTTCTTTGATCCTACTAAATACCTTGCTTATATTCTACATGACTATATGTACAGAAAGGAAAGTAGACACACAAGATATGATGCTGACATAAGCCTATTACAGGCTTTAGGTATTGAATGAATGGGTATATTTAAGAGACGTATTATATTTTGGACTGTAAGGACTTTTTGAGGCTTATTCTATAAGAAAAAAACATGAAAATAGATAATCTAAAGTTACAATTACAAAAACTATCTGAGTTCTTAGACTTCATGCCATGATACAAAACTAAGGTGTCAGGAGTTCTTTTAGGTATTGTGGCTAGTTATAATCTATCTATATGAACAATTGACACACAGAGCCTATTAACTATGATTAAAACAGCATTTGATCAACCTGAAATAATTGCAACAACTTGAGGTGTTATATATTGAGGAGCTGTCAAAGTTACAAGAAAAAGTTATTTTGATGTATATCTTGAAGAGACTTTATGAAAGGCTATTGAATTTGATGGAGCATATCCTAACCAGTGTGTTGATCTTGTAAAACACTATACATATTATGTTCATAAAATAAGTTTATGATACTTCTGATGAAGCGCATTACAGTGATTTTATAATAGTTATAATACATTCCCTAATTATGATTTTAATAGGATTGTAAATAACACCAGTGATCCTTCACAAGTACCAAATAAAGAAGATATTATATTTTTCTGATGAACACCTTTTACAAGTGATGGTCATGTATGAATAGTAATTGAAGCAATACCCTGAAAAAATAAAATAACTATATTAGAACAAAATTGAGAGAATAACTCATGAACTTGATCTTGAGATGACGCAGTAAGAATAAAAGATTATACTTATAAAAATGTATTATGATGGTATGAAATAAGAAAGTAGTAAGTGCAATGGTGTGAGTGGTTTCATTAATATGAGGTACTGAGTACTACCTTTGACTAGACAAGGGTTTTGAGGTAGATAATTATAAGGGAATAACAGTAACACATGAGAGATACAAGTGTGGAGATATTCATAATGTACTGGCTTGTTACTTTGTTTCTTGACCTAATAAGGGTACTATAAATATGGAGAGGTGGTTCAATAGAGAAAACTATCTTTGATCTTTAGAACATGAGTACTGACATGATGTATATTTTGCAAGAATGAGCGATAAGCAAAGAAGGGCTTGGAAGCTAATAGCAAATTGAGATGTAATCAAACCAAAGCTTGCTAAATACTGAATTACTACTGATGCTGAATATGCTAGTTGGTATGCAAGACATAGTGATGTTGAAGACTTTGCAGAATCCTTTAGAGTTAGAAATGACTTTGGAAAAAAAATAGAAACATACTTAGACTTAAAGCTTTATGTAGCTAGAAAGTTTGAAAAATAAAACCCCAATTAAGGGGCTTTTTTAATTATTAACTGAAGGCATTCTCAACTCTATCTCTTGATTAATTGCATTTAGAAGTAAGTATGTGTTTGATTGTTTATCATATCTTGGTTTAATTATTTCAACTTTATAGTATAGTTTTTTTGCTATCCAAGG
This sequence comes from uncultured Candidatus Altimarinota bacterium, assembly GCA_937944175.1. Lineage (GTDB taxonomy): Bacteria > Patescibacteriota > Gracilibacteria > BD1-5 > UBA6164 > CALLPO01. Next base: position 1,322 of record CALDZW010000164.1, on the reverse strand, counting down.
CTTAATTTCAACCAGTTTTCTTACCTTAACTTTTATTGATCATATTTTTATTTTCATTTCTGCGCTTATTTGATACTGTTCTTTAACTTCTACTTTTCTTAAAGAGTTTGGGTACATTGGGTCAGGCTCTTGATTTACAATATCACTTGTCTTCTTTACTTTCTTACTCTCTTCAATTAAATAATCTCTATGTTGTATACAATATTTGTACAAATTTGTAATTATTTGTTGAACCATTTCTTCTTGCTTCTCAAAGTATAGATAATCAGATTCTTTTACTCTTTCAGTTTTATATTTATTATTCAAGAACTTTTGTTGTGAAGATACAGCAAGCTTTAGATATCAGTACATATTACTATATATAGATAACTCAGAACATACCTTTTCTTGGTCATACATAGATTCTATTTTGCTTTCTGATACTTTGGTCACTTCTTGTATTCTTTTGTCTATGTAGTAAGTATAATCAGCGTTTACATATCATATACTTGTAATAGTTATAATTATCAGTGTTATTAATGTTTTCATATTTATTATTTAGTAGTTAAATTTATATTATTTTTTCAAAATACCTCTTTGCATGTTTTAACAACATTAGAATATTCATCTTCTCTTAGATTTGTTACATGGTCTGGGTTATTATATTTCTCATGAAGTCAATCTGTGTATTCCCTAATACATCTGATAACAGGTGACTCTGGTCTATACGCACATATTAATCTGTATCAGTGAAGAATACTTCTATATATTGCACTATCCTTATTCTGTGTATTACACATTTTTGTGTTCAGTTGTATTTCTGATTGTGTTGGATATGCTCAACAGGATACTAATAATAGTAATGTTAACAACAATAATATATATTTCATCTTGTTTAAATTAATTAATAAGTAACTTGAATATATTCATAAAACAATAAAAACCAAAAGTTTTTTACACTTTTTTGCTTTTTACTTTATATAATTGACCAAATAATATTACTGAATATAATTATTTTACTAGACGTAAAGAAGGTAGCTGATGGAGTATGGGAAATGCGACGGCACAATATACTCAAGCTACTAGCCTATCTAGTGGGTGAAACTATCAGTGGGTTCGTCCCAATTTCTCGAACGTTTGATTCGGTACTGATATAAGTTCCTGAAAAGGATCAGAATATATATAAAGGTGTGAGTATCTTGTTCATTATCTTTATATAAATTAGAGTGTGGTTCATATCCATGACTCTTTTTTTCTTGCAATTATTTTAAAAGTGATTATATTTTTCTTGCATGAAGTCTTCAGTGATAAATTAGCAAAAAGTTAAACTAATAGAGTAAAAT
>CALDZW010000163.1 GCA_937944175.1 uncultured Candidatus Altimarinota bacterium | reverse complement strand
TGCCATGGCTCATCTCAAACTTGATCTTACTCTCAGAGAAACAGGTTATCACAACCCAAACCAAGAACGCCTCTGAATATATCTGACAAATGCCTTAGAACAACAACACGAAGACGCTGAGACTCTCTTCGCCAGTTTTCTGTCTAATGAATCGAATCAAGCGAGTTACATCAAGAAGAACATGCCCATCATGACCATTATTTGAAATCCACCATATTCTGTTAGCTCATCGAACAAAGGTGAGTATATTTTAAATTTGTTACAAGATTATAAAAAAGATCTAAACGAGAGAAATATTCAACCATTATCAGACGATTATATCAAATTTATCAGATATTCTTCAAGCCTTATAGAAAAAAATTGAGAATGAATTTTGTGTTTTATTTCAAACAATTCATACCTTGATTGAATAACTCATAGGCAAATGAGAAAACATATTTTAGAAACTTTTGATACAGTATATATATACGATTTACATTGAAATGCACGTAAAAAAGAAACTTCTCCTGATTGATCAGTTGATCAAAATGTATTTGATATTATGGCATGAGTAAACATCATCTTTGCAATCAAAAATACTTCTAGTAAAAAATTATGAAAAGTCCTTCACTATGATTCTTTCTGAAAAAGGCAAGATAAATACGATAGACTTAATGATTCAAACATTGACTCAATAGATTGGAAGGAGCTTCCATTGAAAGAGCCATATTATTTTTTTGTGCCGAAAGATTTTGAGGCGGAGAAGGAGTATAATAAAGGTGTTGCAGTGAATGCCATTTTTGATATTAATACTAGTTGAATTCAAACACATAGAGATCATTTTGTAATTAGTGATTCAGAAAGTGAACTTAAATTGAGGTTGAAAGACTTCTATAACTTCCAAGGTCCTGAATTACTTAGTAAATATAAACTAAAAGAGAATAGCAATTTCAATTATGAAAATATTATTAACAAGTCTGAATATAACGATCATTCTATAGTTAAATATTGATATAAACCTTTTGATATAAGACATATATATTATTCCTCATTATTCATTGACAGAGATAGAATGAATGTAATGAAACATATGTTAAAACCAAATATATGATTCACACTAAGAAAAACATCTGAGAATACAAATAAATGGGGGCACATATTTGTAGGAAATAATTTATCTGACAAAAATTATTTGTCAGCTCAAACTTATTTTATTCCTTTATATCTCTACAATCAAAAACCTGAAAACCTCCTAGACAATGAAACACCTCCTGAAAGAGTCCCTAACTTTGATATGGAAGTAATTGCAGAAATTGAAAAGAAATTGAAGATGAAATTGGTGGTGGAAAATGAGGTAGGGAAAGCAGATCTAATGTCCCTACAGGATAGACAAAAAAATAATCTATTTACTCCAGAAGATCTGTTTGATTATATATATGCCGTTTTGCATTCAAAAAGCTATAGAGAAACCTTTAAGGAATTCCTAAAAATAGACTTTCCTAAAATTCCATTTAATTGTTGATCAAAACAATTTTTTAAATTATCTTGATTAGGTAAAAAATTAAGAATATTACATTTAATGGAAGATGAAAATTTGATTCCGAAAAATTTTATTACTGAGTATCCTATCGACTGAAACAATGAAGTTGGAAAAATTATGTTTGTAAAAAATTGTGAAGATAATGCGATTGAAGAAAATGGTACAGATTATAAAAATCCAAATACAATAAATTTATGAAGAGTCTATATAAATGATGGGCAATATTTTGATTGAGTTCCTGAGGAAGTTTTTAATTTTTATATTGGTGGTTATCAACCCGCTCAAAAATGGTTAAAAGATAGAAAGTGAAAAGAACTGAATTATGAAGATATTCTCCACTATTCCAAAATTATACTTGTATTGAAAGAGACTACTATTTTAATGGATGAAATAGAAAAAATACTAATTTTCAACTAACTATAAATTGAATATAATAGAAAATTATACCGATATAATTTCAAATATTGAAAATAATTAAATTCATTTGTCTATACAATCTATTAGCCAAATCTATAGCTAATCTTATCAAAATTAGAAAGATTATGATATATTATACATATATAATACATCATAATCTTTTATGAGAAAAATTGCTACATTTCTATTAAGCATAATTTTGGTGATTCAAAATTCTGTTTTTTTTGGTGTACATGAAGCATATGCAGTAACTGACAGCTATGATTTTGTGAGTGATGCTGACTATACTATTTCAGATTCAACACAAGCGTATATTCACGGATGAGCAGCAAAATTACAGTGATCTCTGAGCCATAGGTGACATTTAGAAAATGGTCCTTGAGCTACTGACTGGCCTACTAATTTGATAGTTGATGGGTGATATGCCTATATAACATGATATTGAGCACATGCCGTAACTTCAATAGATATCTCAAATCCAACAAGTATGAGTCATGCTTGATACCTCTGAGCCAGTGGGCAGAGAAGACTTTATTGAGCCTATGATTTAAAAAAAGTATGAAATTTTATATATGTAGCTTCATATATTAGTGATTCATTGGAAGTAATTGATGCAACAAATCCTACAAATTTAAGACATGAATGAAGGCAAACAAATGTAACTGCTACTAAACTTAACTGAGCAAGGTGAATTGATGTTGTATGAAATTATGCATATATTGCCTCATATGTTGATGATGCTCTTCAAATTATTGATGTAACTAATCCTGCTCTCCCTGTTGCTACAGGATATATTCAAGATAATGTAAGACTCAATGGAGCAATGAGTGTTAAAGTAGTTTGAAATTATGCATATGTCACTTCATACATTAATGACTCATTCCAAGTCATAGACATTTCTGATCCTACTACTCCTGTATTTGTTTGAGAACTTGTTGATGATGCTGTTACAGAGTTAAATGGAGCATGGGGAATTGAAGTCATCTGAAGCTATGCATATGTTACTGCATACAATGATGATGGATTAGAAATCATTGATATTTCTGACCCTACAAATCCAACTCATGTATGAGAAATCCAAAACAGTGATCCTTCTGTTAGACTCAATTGAGCAAGAGAATTACAAATAGTCTGAAATTACGTGTACATTACGGCATCAATTGATGATTCTATTGAAGTGGTTGATATATCTGACCCTACAAACCCAACACATGCATGATTTTATGATACTGATTCTTTTGGTGTACTTGATTGAGTCTTTGGTATTGATATTTCATGAACTGACTTATTTGTTACCACATATAATAACTGAAGTGTACTAAGTTTTGATATTACAGCTCCAACCACCCCGAGCTTTAATTCAGAACTACAAGCCTGACCGATAAGGCTTTGAAACCCTGTTTGATTACTTGTCGAATGAAATTATGCATATGTATCATCTTATGGGTCTAATGCACTAGAGATTATAAATATTTCTGACACCAGTAATCCTATACACCAATGATCAATTGCTGATCATAGTACAAATAATGAACTCTGGGGATCTTGGGATGTTTCTAAAAAGTGAAACTATGTATATGTCTCTTGATATGGTGATAGTTGAATCGAAGTAGTTGATGTCAGTGATCCTTCAAATCCAGTTGGTGTTGCTAGAGTTCTTGATAGCGCTACTGTTGAATTACAAAATCCAAGAGGTTCAGATATTCATTGAAACTATTTATATGTAGCATCATACTATGGTGATTCTTTACAAATAATAGATATTAGTAACCCCCTTATTCCTGTTGCCAAATGATTTTATAAAGATGCTGCCTGATTAAACTGAGCTGGTGACGTGAGAGTATCATGAAATTATGCATATGTTGCATCGTATTCAAATGATAGTATTACGGTTCTAGATGTTAGTGATCCTGATAATCCAAGCTTTGTGAGTGAAATCAAAGATGCTGTATGATTAGAATTAAATTGATCATGGAATCTTGATATTGATGGAGACTATCTCTATGTACTTTGATATATTGATGCTGCTCTTGTAATAATAGATATCTCTGATCCTACAAATCCAATATACATGTGAGATCTTGATGATGATGCTACTATGAGGATGAGGTATCCAAGGGGAGTTGTATATGATGAATGATATGCCTATATTTCTACATATAGTGATGATTCTGTTGTTGTAATGGATGTATCTGATCCAACTGATCCAATTCATATTGATGAAATAAGAGAAACTAATCTTTATGATACTTCAACTCAAATTGATAAACAAGATAATGATATTTTCACTACTCAATACTTGTGAAGCTCGCTTTCAGTCATAAGAGAATCATACCCAAGTGATAGCCCTCACATTGTTCCAAATAATGCCATTCAATCAAATTTCATTAATTCAATTATTCTCAACTATTGAAGCTATAATGAATGAAATGTTTCATTTCAGCTTTCAAAAGACAATTGAACAACATGGTATTATTTTAATGGAACAACATGGGCACTTGCAACTGCCTGAGTTGCTCATTCAAATAGTACTACAACTATCAATACAAATATTGCGTGATTCAACCTCCTTACATGAACTAATGAAATCAAATGGAAAGCTTTTCTTAACTCAGATGAGACACAAAAAGTAGAAATTGATCAAATAATCATTGACTATTATGACAATGTTTCACCAATTATTGATATTACATTTCCAACTGAAGATCTCCTCATACCAAAGCATGATTTTGATATCAGTTACTCCTATTTTGATGTTGATGGTGCCTACTGAAGTGGCTCTGTTACTGAAAATGATGGATGAGCCTGAATAGATATAACTACTGCTGACTTAGAACTATTTAAATGGGATGGAACTACTTGGTGACCTGATATTGCTGCTACATATGTCGATCTCACTGCTACTGTCTGAACGTGAGCGGTTGATTATCCAACTATCAATATACCTTTTTGAAAATACAAAGTAGATTTTGATATTGAAGATAATAACTGAAACCTCACATCTGAATCAACTATCTTTTATGTTGATGAACCCACATTCACTATTTCACATGATACATTTAATATTGGTCTTGTGAATGCCTGATCAAACACTTTTTCTTCCCCAGCTACCCTCACTGTACAAACTGTTTGAGCTTGATTTGATCTCACAATGAATGCAAGTCCTAACCTGAGTTACTCATCCTACAACATCCTCACCTGGGATGGAAGTACCTGATTTTGATATGAACAATCACCATATGTAAATACAATCTCAACCATTGTAACTGACCAAAATATTGCCACTCAAGCATGAGTGCTCAATACTAATGGAGAGAGAAATACCTATACTTATAATCTAAAAATGTGAGCGTTGGTGAATATTGATCAAACTTCCTGAGAATATCTCTGAGATGTAGATTTTAATATTGAGTTTGATTATTAAATTGTACTAAATAAATGACTTAATGAGTTTTTTGAATATATTAGGACTAATAAATATGTGTCTAAATAATTGCTGGCACTAAAATAAATAGCCTATACAGTTATAAACTAAAACTATGGAGAATACTCTTAAGAGTTTAGCATTCCAACAATGACTCCATATAAAAGGAAATATAGAAGAAAATACAGAAGGTGAGCAAGTATCATTTGCAGAAAAAATTGATAGAATTGTAACTGCATATAGCTCACCTACACTTAATATAATGGTTAAATCTGAGTGGGATATTGATGATGGAGAGTACAATCTTGAAAGAAAGATCATATTGGAAAAAGATGTTTGATATACTGTTCGTAGGAAGGTAGATGGAAGAAAACTTTCATTAGTTTATTGAAATAAATGAAATTATATTTGATATACTCTTGTTAGCTGAGTCAAGATACTTAAAAACTTATGAGAAAATTTCATATCTCCAATAAAATGAGTGAACATAAGAGAATGACTTATATCTTGAGTATGAAAGGATTGATTATTACTTCTTGATTGAATACCCGATGATCATGGTGTCTATCTATACAAAGATCAATATGCAGAGTATATGAAAAGATATAGTGCAAAGTAGATTCTACTTGGTTATTATTTATATATCTCTAAATATAAACAATACAGTTTATATAAAATCAGCATTACTAGGAAAAAATTGTGATATTC
>CALDZW010000162.1 GCA_937944175.1 uncultured Candidatus Altimarinota bacterium | reverse complement strand
ACTGATTCATATGCTAGTAATATTATGAAGAACATTGATACATGATGATCACATTCAATCAATAGATGAAGAATAAATCAATCGCCTTTAGATGATGTATTAGAGACAGTTAAAGAATAAATGTCAATCTAAAAGTACTTTCTTTATTTGACTCAGATTCTCTAAATATGATAGACTCTGTATAGAGTCTATTTTATTTTTATATAATTTTTATAGATATGAAAGGTTTTAGAATATGTATGGCCTGTATTGTGCTTATTTCAATGACAACATCACAGACAGTTATTGTGAGTGCTGAATGATGAAAAAGAAGTTCTCTTCCAGTAACAAAAACACTTGTCCATAAACCATTTTGGCTATTTAGTGATGATGATAGAAAAAATCAAGCAATAGTTCAAGAAACATCATGTTATGAGTGAAGTAATTTTACAGTACTTGATGAAGGAGGGAATACAATATCAACATATAATGATTCAAATTGTAACAGTAAGTGACTAGTAGACATTGAAGATAATATGCAAGAAAAAACTTCAATCTTTCTTGATGATACTTTGACAGTTGAAACATTAGATAATGAATCAATAGATGAAGCAGATGCATTTTTAAATGACTTATTTAATACAAGTAGTTCTTTCAATGATGAAAACCAGGATACTGAATTAACTGAAACAAATGAATGAGCTGAAATATCATCTGAAGGTGATGAAATTGATAGCTTGTTAAATAATTTATTTACTGAAGATGACAATATTATTATTGAAGGGAACTCACAACAAAATGTTCAACCTTTAATGGAAGAATCAACAAGTAGTGATGCTTCTGAGATAGAAACAGAAACTGCAACAATAAATGTTAATGAAGGAGGAAGTCTTGAAATGAATTCAGCATCTAGTGATGAATCAGAGCAAATAATAAATCAACAAGATACAAGTGATGCAGAAATTGATGCTTTTTTACAGGATTTATTTTCTACAAATGTTATTAATAGACTTGAGCAAGTAAGTTCATCAAATAATGTGACATTATCATGAAAAGCATTATCACATGCAATAACATCTTTTGCTCAAAATAAAAAAGAACTTCAAGTTGGAAATATTAAAGTTGCTGGTTTATCAGGTCAATGATATTATAATTCAAAAGTTGCTACTCTTTTACATACAATTGATTGAAATTTTGAAATTGATTCTATTAAAAATGATTTTGCCAAGAATGTAAGCAATCTTTCATATTCATTATCTACGTATTTAAATGATGATAATAATAAGGAAACTAGAGAAGCATTCAGAAAGAAGATGATCAATGATATGAAACAACTACAAAAAAAATATAGAGTATTAAAGAATAAAGATTATATTATATCTAAATCATTAGCTACAAGAAGTAACTAGTAATATGAACACATTCTTAGGACAGAATATTATATGTAGTATTCTGTTTTTTTAAAAATTCTAGAAAAGAGATAAATAAGGATTTTCTATTGACAAACTCTATAAATATATGATAAAATATTGATAATAGATAGAGAATTTACTTATTAAATAAAGAAATATGAGAAAAAACAACACACTTTATATGCTTTGATTGTGTAGTGTAATAGTAGTGATATTGTATGTATCAACATGAATATCAAATGCTTCTGATAATATTAGTCAAGAAGAATTTATTAAAATTCATACACCAAATAATACTTCATGAGTATGGGTTAAAACAAAAGATAATTCAAAAAATGAAAAAAAAGAGATTAAAAACTATAGTAGAAATTTATGATCACCTAAATGATATGAAGAAATTACATTTGAAAAACCTGATTGGATGAAATATGCTCAACAGGAGACATTATGTAATAAAAAAACTACTAAAACTACATACTTTGCAAATAATCTACAGTCTCAGAATATTAATAGAGATTGTATTAAAGACATTATCTATTCTCCAGAATTGAATATTTTTTCTACTACTTTCTTTAGAGATACACTTTCTTGAAAGAATCTAAAACAAATAGAAGAGTGATCAGAAGATGAGAGCATAATATGAGCAATAAAAAATAGTAATATTATTTTAGAAATTAATGATAGAAACACTGAAAATATCGAGTCACAAATATGAGATATTATACAGAAAGATATGCTTGATCAAAATAGTGAAGTTATAACACAGGTACAAGAGATTACTGAAGAGGAGGTAAAGAATGAATCAACAGTAGTATATATTAAATGAGATAAAAGGGTTTTAGAATTATGAAATGAGTTTAATTCTGATGTAGAGGACCTTCTTTCTACAGCATTATGAGAAAAAAATATACATATAGAAAAAAATGAAATAATTAAAAAAGAAGACTTAGAGCTAACACTAGCAGTTAAAGAAACAGTAGAAAAAGAGAAAGGGTTGCAATTTCCAAATGTGGAAATTAACAATGATGTAAATGCTCTTATTCAAGCAATATTTTTGTCTGATGTAAAAAATTACTTGTTTGCAACAACAATAACTTCTGAAGATTATGCCCTTTCATCTTCATCATTAGCACGTGCATATAATCTTTTGGAACAAGATCTTCAAGTGATAGTTTTATGAGATTATTCAGTTATTTGAATACATGAGTGAGATTATTATAATAATGCTATTAGAAGATTGTTTTTACAATTCAATACTCAGTCAAGTAACTCAGATGATTTAAAAAAACTTGCCAGTCAGCTTTCTAATATTAGCTTTTCACTTTCGAGTTATGCTAATGATGCATTAAGTCCTTCAATCAGGAATGCTTTCTGAAAAAAACTTATTGTTGATATTCAGACATTAGCATCACATTATGATCAGTCACTATTACGTGAAGAAAAAAGAAAAGACAACAAGATTCAATTATTTCTTTCACAAAGAGCAAAAGCTTTACAAGAGAAGGAAGAAAGAAAAAAACAAGAAGAAAAGGAAGCTGAAGAAAAAAGAATAAAAAAGGCTGAAGATGAAAGGATTGCAGATGAGTTAAAAAAAGCAGAGCTCCAAAAAAGAATTGAAGAACTAAAAAAACAAATTGCAGAGGCTAAATTGAAAAAACAGCAACAAATAGATGAAGCTATGAAAAAGAAAGCAAAAGAGATTGAAATGCAGAAATTAAAAGAATTGAGTGAAAAATCACAAGAATCAAAGAAAGTTGAAAAGTCAGACAGTCAATTGGAAGATGAACTACAAAAAAAGTTAGAATCATCAGAGTCATGAAAATCTACAAGCAAAGGTACAAATCATATAATACCAGATACTAATAGAGATAATACATGAGCAAGTGATAGTTTCTTTGATGCTATTATGCAATAATTAGGATACACTCAAAAAAGACTTAATATTAAGTCTTTTTCATAATGTTAAGATTCTAGATTTTCAAGCCATTTAGTATAAATGCTCATATCAACCATTTTCAGTGAAGAATCAGTATCAATAATTGCTTGTTTAAGAAGTTCCATACTGATAGTATGAGATTCTAATTCTGCTCTAATCTTTTCTGGATCATGATCTCATTTTTGTATAAGAGCAGCAAGATCAAGAATTCATTTACTGGCATCCCTAGCTGCTTCATTTACAATTGCTTCAATATCAGCTGCCACATATCACTCACTGAGCATGGCTAATTCTCTATAATCTAGTTTTGTATGAGGTCTGTCTTTTTTTGCTATAAATATTTCAAAGAGTTCCTTTCTCGCAATAAAATCAGGTTCACCAATATAGATTTTTTTATCAAAACGACCACTTCTGAGTATTGCTGAATCAAGATTATCAGGTCTATTTGTTGCAGCTACTATTACAAGATTAGGAGCATCTTCTAGGTTATTAAATTCTTGCAAAAATTGACTTACCTCTTCAGTTTTGCTTGCATCCACATTTCATCATCTCTTGCTTACCAGTGAATCTATTTCATCAAGAAACAGCACAATAGGTCATTTTTGACTTGCTGCTTTTGCTTGCTTGAAAAAATTATGAATGTTTTTACTTGTTTGGTGAACGTAGCTTGATCCAAGTTCTCATACTGATTTTTTAATAAATCACGCATTGAGTTCTTGTGCTAATTTTTTGGTAATATAAGTTTTCCCAGTTCATGGAGGTCAGTAGAATAATAAACCAGTTGGAATTCAGACCTTAAAATCTTTATAGGCTTCATAGAGGTCGGTATAGAGCTTGTCAGTATCATCACCCACCCCCAGCCCCTCCCTTGTAAGGAGGGGGGATTCTTCTTTTTCAATGCTTGTTGAATCCTCATTATTCTCATCGTTTGTAAGGAGGGGAGCTTTTTCTTCTGAAGCTTTTTTTAATTTTTCTGCAAAGAATTGAAATTGAAGTGGTTGAATGAAATTATGAGTGAGTTCATCTTTTAGGTCTTGCATTCATGCAACTCATTTAAATCACCATGTAGCAGGTTCTTTGTTTTCAAAATATTTTACTTCAATCAGATCTTTCACTTCCTCCTCATCTTTTGCATTCCCAGTTTTTCATCATTTTTTTCACTCACCCTCTGACTCCCTTGCCTGTAAGGAGGGAGGATTTTTTCAAGCTTCTCTTGCTTCTGGAGTATCAAAAGTCTTACTAAAAGCATTTTGAATTTCTGAAAAGTCTTTTGTATCTGCATCAAGTTGTTGTAACTCAGCTTCATATTTTGAAATGTCACTCATTCATCACATAAGTGTTTTATATTCAGGTGTTGAACTTACTGCTTCAAAAAATGTATCGAATCAGGTTGGTTTTTGAGTATTCATAGTACGAATCTTAGAAAAATAATTTTATATAGTATAAAAATATTATTTTAAAAATCTATTTTTTTACTTTTAAAAAGTTTGAACACTCTTTAATTACTAACCTGTAAGTATGATGGTATATCACTAGCTTGTAATGATAATAGATTAGATTCTTCCAGTGTAGGCTTTTCATTATGTCAAAGAATATATCATCATATGTCTATTGTACTTACTCATCAACTATCAACTAGTCAGCTTAAGTAAATTCAAACATTTGGATTAGTGATATTATGACCTCTTTTTAAAACACTGTTTAAAAACTCTATTCTATGATTAGAAGGAAGGTCATTAGGAGAATCATATATTAATCCATATTTTGTATTAATCTGTTTAAAGCAATAACCGGAGTAAGTTAATATCTTCAATAATTTATCTATAGAGGTTTCAATGTCCTCTAGTATTGGAGCATAATAATCAAGCTTATTTGGTCATAAATCTTTCACAAAATTTAGTTGTAACTCTAGCCAAATTCTCAGAATTTTATCCACAGGAAATATACTAGACAGTTCCAATCATCAGACAATATAGTTATTCCACATTTCTAATGAGCTAGTGTTATTAACAGTTTTAGTATCTTTTGAAAATGCTATTGCATCTTCAAGTTTCATACCTGAGTCTTCAGGAAAAGTATATCATTCATCTAAAAATGATTTAAGAGTTCTCATTTGCTTTAGCATTTCCCCTCATTGTGCGTATCCACGTGCAAGTTCATAGGCTCTAGAAAGAGGTAACTGATATTCTGACCATAGTGAATTCACTAAATCAATATATTCTTTTTTTTGTCATTTATCATTAATTTGATGTAGATCATAATTTAAAAATCATATGGTTTCTTTTCAAAGGTCAACGTCCTGCTGGTGAATTCATTTATCAACTTTTCTATCTTCAAATCATATGGAGCTTCATTTTTTTATTATTCTGTAACTAGATCATTGATACGATTGAGTGCTAATTTGTTGTGTTTTAGAATTGGGATCCTCTTTTTTTCTATACCTAATAGCAGGTCATCATCATCAATACCTAAATCATCATAACTCAGTGACTATATATATATCATTTCTAATTAGTATTTCATCTCAGATGCGTGGAGGCATTAATTTTATTAATTGTTCTATCTTGGGAATTACTCATAATGAATCTGTTTGTATATTAAGGTCATTGATTCATATAGTTCATTTATGAATTTCTTCTATAGATGTATATAAGGCAAATACATCTGGACCAACATTACTTACTTCAGGCATAGCTTTAAGATTTTCTCTCAAATCATCTAGACTTTGTGAGTTTTCAAGAACATCTTCTAAGTTTATAAAGTAAATTGGTTTTCTTTCTTGTATCGATCATGGAGCTTTTTCTTTATTTTTCTTTATTCGCTTTTTCTTTGTTCTATGTATTGTTCTCCATTTATCTGGATGAACTATTCTGAGTAGGTCTTCCCAGCCATCAGGATATCTTTCTTTAATTATTAAGGCATTTCGTAAATAGATATTAACTTTTTGTTCATGATCTTCCCATTCTCTAATATATTTTGTTGTTTTAGTTCCATTATTATTAGTGTTGTTGTCCTCAAAATAATCATAAAGTCATCATCTCCTCAAAAGGATTTGTTTAATCTCAGGATCTGATCTTCAGTCATGGAGGTAAGAAATGATTTCATCTGCAGCTCGTAATTTGGCTTCACCAGAACCTTGCCATTCAGATATCAGTCATGTTTCTGCATGAGCTACTTCATGAAGCCTAGTTACTTTACTATAATTTTTATTTTTTTCCCCATTTATAAAAGTAATGGTTCCATGTAGTTTATCATCTTGTGAATTGTGGAATTTACATCACCCTGATTTCTTCATATCTGTATGCATTTCTTCACCTTGTGCATAGTAATAATCTGATTCATTTGAAAAGTAAAATACCATAGTAGCACCAACTTGTTCAACCTCTATACTTCATTGTAACTTAGACTCATCAATATCAGTTTTTGGTGCAACTTTTGCCAGAAGCTTTTTTGATTCTCATCTATATGTATTCATATATTTTCAAATAATAGTGGATTTTTCAGAAGTATGTATAATTGTTTGTATTATTTGCAGCTGAATTCAACACCCAAACGCAATTTTTGAAAAATTTAGAAAGAGAAATACTAATGGTAATTTTTAGAATTATAAGGAAAAGATATAATATTCAAAGCCTGTTAACATATTAATGGGAAATGAACATCATTAGATGATC
>CALDZW010000161.1 GCA_937944175.1 uncultured Candidatus Altimarinota bacterium | reverse complement strand
TTCTATAAATTATTAAAGTCTAGTCCTTCATAAAACGGTTATAATGAAATCTTGTTTTATCATATTGTATTCAATAGAATTTATTTTTATATATCACTTTTGTTTATTTTCTCTGAGATATATAAATATTTAAAATAAACTATGATAGTAGATGTATATTCTTAGCCTCCCAAGACGTCGGTTCAAATCCGTCTAGCTCCACCAGTAAAAAATAAAGAAAATAATCCCTTAAAATAGGTACTGGTGGAGCTAGACGGATTCGAACCGACGTCTTGAGAGGCTACAAATATACATCTACTATCGTAGTTTATTTTGAATATTTATATACCTCTGGAAAATAAACAAAAGTGATATATAAAAACAAATTCTATTGAATACAATATGATAAAACAAGATTTCATTATAACCGTTTTATGAAGGACTAGACTTTAATAATTTATAGAATCTTTTCTAGTAAAATTCTCTATAAATGTGTAACAGGCCAATCGGCACTCATCCCTTGGGAAGGTTACATCAAAACTCTTATGTTAGAATTTTGATTATGCAACATTTAAAACCGGAGTTCTCATATTTTGCATAGCTTTTTTAAGGAAAGCTAGACCTCATGTTCTTTTAGCAGTTATGCTTGATTGTGTTGATTAAGGGAAGTCACAAACATCTCCCCGATAGCATATACCCCCAACTATTCTCCCAATAGAAACCAAGATTAGCCCCAGTAATAGTATTATATCATATTCTCATAAATAGCAAATAGCTTCACCGATAATTCACTTTTTCTCATTCTATATCCCTTTCTCTTAGGCTTAAGGGAAAGGTGCCCAGAGGGCGGATAGGGATAATTAAACAATAAAAAAAGAAAAACAAACCGGTTTAAAGAAGTTTTTCTTTTCTGTGAGACTATTATAATAGTATTTTCATAGGAACAAGGCTCTTCGCTGAGTTTTCATGAGTAAGACACTTATTCTTCGTAGAGTATTATGCTGCTTTGGATAAGATGTCTTGAACATCTGGTGTTCCTTTTTTCTTCCTTTTTGTGAGTAGCACTACATTAGATGTCTTGTCTCTTATTTCTCATTCTGCCATTGAGACTTGAGTTTCATCATTGTTTTCAGTTAACTGATTTTTTGATTTTCACTCTTCTATTTTTGATTGAGTTTTTTTAGTATCATCCTCATGTCAGTCTTCTAATAATTCCTCAGCACGTTGAGTTTTAAAGTCCCCATTCCTTCATAAGACACCAAGTCTCATAAGTTTTACTTCTGACGCTCAATTTCATAAGAAATTTCCTGGCTTTACTATTTTTTGATCTTTGATAGTTCCCGTTTCATGGATTGTTTGAAATGACTTTTTAGCTGATTCAATAGTATCAAATTTTCAGAGTTCTCAATCTTTTCAATAATATTTATCTGGAATACCTATAAGATGTGCAATCAAATTTAATGTATCTAGAGATTTTTTTGAGTCAAAACCACTTCATGAATAGTAATTGAATCCATCAAGCTCATTAGCTAGTAATTGATTAAATCATCATTCATACTTGTCTGCAAGTAAAAATGAAAGTCCACATTGATACAAGAGTCCATGAAAATCCAAAAAGTATTGAAGCGTCACTGGATTAAATTTTTCAATCACATCCTTTGAAAGATTGATTTCTGTATATCATGTATTAAATGAATAGCTTCATCATGAATAATTTACATGTGAGACTCCACAGTATTCAAGATTTTCTGCAGTAGAATCTTCTAATCATTCTACTTCAGATACACGTTCTTTATCTCTATTCTCCTCAGTCTCTTCTGTTGTTTTATCATCTTGGACTGCAATTGCTTCTTCAATCGAAAGAAGTGGTATAAATTGAACAAAAAATCCTTTTACTTCATCTATTTTTTGATCTCCTTGAGATATTCCCAATAATTTGTAGAGATATTGTATGAGGGACTCAGTATCACTTTGTAACTCTCCTTTTTCTATTTGAGCACTTATGAGTTCAGAGTATTTTTTTAATGCTCCTTTTTGAATATCTCAAGATTCTCAAATTATTTTATTATTCAAAAGTATTTCATATACTTCTCTACACTGAGTAAACAGAATATGTATAGAATCTTTGGTTCATTTTTTGTAGACTTTAGAAGCTTTTTTTAGTTCACTTTCGTACATGCTTTGCAATACTTTCTTCTTATCTTCATTCTTATTTGCAATTTTATCAATAAATGCCTGTATTTCTTGAGGTGATGAGGATGATTTTACAAAATTTTTGAGAACATTTTGGGCAAGAATTTTATGTGTTTCAAAATCTTTGAGTAGTACACTATCAATCATTTTTGCATATGATGCTGTTTTATATATATCTTTATCTTTCAATAATAACTGAAAAAGAATCTGTGGCTCTGACAAAACCTTTTTACCGAAGTATATACTATAATCTGAATTTATTGAAAGAAGAAAAGCAGCTAGTTCAGTATTTCATGAATCGAGCTTTACTACTTCAGATATAATTTCTGATGTATTTTGAGTTTTTTTCAAAATTTTTGAAACTGCCTGTTCATTTAGAGAATCTTTTGAAGCTAAAGACATGGCTTTACTCAATATTCATTGGGTGAATTCATCAATAGCTGGAGACACATTCTCTTTCACATTATCATCACTTGTTACTGCACTATTTTTCATATTGAAATTACTTTTGAAAAAATATTTTTATTATTATACTCATAATAACTATTGATTGCAAATATGATCTACCTATTCACATGAAATTCTCCATACTTGATTAGAGAAAAGACTCTCACATGGAAAAATCTCTTCATAGAAAAAAATGGAGAATTTAACCTTGTCCATTTTAAAGATATTGTTCAAATAGATAATAATCATATCACAGAAACACTGACTGCCTCTGGTTTTATGTGAGAAAAAAAACTCATTATTATAGATGATTTTCCACTCTCAGCTGACAAAAAGACAACTCAAGCTCAATCTAAGCAAGATTTCTTAGAAAATGTTATTACTCATATTCCTGAATCTAATATTGTAATTTTTAGTAGCTGTAGTCCAGATAAAAGAGGAAAATTTTACAAAAAAATTAAAAAAATTGCTACAAAAGTTGAAGAATATAACACAAGTTGAGAGCAAGATATTATTGCCAAAGTACATAACATATATCCAAATACTATTTCTCCTGATGGCCTTAACCTTCTCATTAGATACAAAAGTTCTCATTTAGAAAAAGTTCTTTCAGAAATTGAAAAGCTTGCCATTACCAAAGAACAAATATCAATAGATGACATAAAAAGACATGTATCTATGGAACTAGAAGAATCTATTTTTGAACTCATAAATCTTATTACTCAAAAAAATATTCCTTGAGCTATTTCAGCTTTCAAGATTCTTTCCAGTACTACTAATATTTACGCACTCTACAACAACCTGATTGCTAATCTCAGAACATCAGTATATATTTCTAGAATGAAACACTTGAAGGTTCCAATACCTCAAATCACTTCCCTGCTCAATCTATGAAATAGAGGTTTTTTAGTTACAAAATCTTCAAAAATTAATCATAGTGAATTACAGTCTCTCTATATTACTCTAGTCTCGCTTGATAAAAAAATGAAATCCTGAAAATTACTTTGAACTGAAGAAAAAGATTTTCAATTTGAGATTGAAAAAGCATTATTGCAAATATAAAAGACACTATATTACCCCTATCTACCCTCCAAGCATACCCCAGGGTACTTTCTCTTGATTCTACAAATCAATTCTCTTCATCTTTTTCTGTAAGCCTAAGGGAAAAAATAATGATCAATGAAATTACTTATTGTTCAGGCGTAAGTCTATATCTCCCTCATCTGCTAGAATTTCTTCTTCATAAAGTCATTTTTTTTCTATCTCTCTTTTTTGTTTTATAATATCTTTCTTAGTCATGCCTTTTCTATCAAGATAATCCTCTACCACTCAACCAAGAGCTTCCATAATCAAATCAAATCTATCTTTGTCTTCTTGCTTTCACTCATTCTGACTTTCTTTTGAAATTCTTTCTATTTCATCAAGTGCTTCATAAGGAATCTTAGCATCAACCAGTCTAAATTCATCATTTCATACCTTATGAATAACTACATCTCACTTGTTTAATATCTTATCCCATAATCATGCTTGTTCGACTCAAATTCACTCAATATTTCCATACTTAATACTACTTGAACTCGTCTTAAACAATGCCCATTCCAAATCAATTACTCACTTCTGTGTGACAATCCATACATCATTATACCAGTTAAAAATATCATAGATCAGTTTCAAAAACACGAGCAATAAAAAACACTCAAAAAATACAAATGGAACCGTATTTTTTAAGGCATCTGACCAATAATACAAATAACTTGGAACAAGAGTAAATAATCCCACCCGTGTAAACAGTCTTCCCACTATCTTAATCCAATGTTCATGAATAACCCCCTTAATGTCTTGTCATTCAGGGACATACTTCTGGAAAAATGTCTGTTCAAATCTGTTCATGAAAACACTACTCTGTTATTTTTAATTGCTTTTTTCTTATATACACAATAACAATTAACAACGTATTTGCAATAATTATTTGAACAGGAACTCAGATGGTAAGAAAAGATATATTTGTAGTTGCAAAGATTCAGATAAGTGACCTAAAAAGGGCTAAATTATACATAGCCATTGTTTCCTCTTGTGGTTTATAATAGCTTTTTCTCATAGTTGGATATATAGCCAATGTCATAATTATTATGACAATAATAAGTGAATATGTAGGATCAGATATTCATATATATAATATAAGAGCTATAAGGGCTCAAATAAATGTTATGGTATCACTTTTTGTAATATGTTTATCTCCATATTTTAAGGTCAATAACATTACAACAAGGGTCACTACTGTAGTAGCAAAAGTTCACCAGGCTCAAGCTCATGCTCATCCATTATACTGAATTATACAAGTTATTACATCCAAGATAAAAAATATGATCCA
>CALDZW010000160.1 GCA_937944175.1 uncultured Candidatus Altimarinota bacterium | reverse complement strand
ACTTCATCAAGCATCTGTTTGACCTTTGAGTCAATGCGGATAGAAAGTGGAACCGTAGTTGTAGAATCCATATTATTATATTATATATGTAAACATATACTTACATTGTATTTTTAATGCTAGTGTTGTCAAAAAAACTATCTCCATAATTTGGAAATAGTTTTCATTCAAAAGAGAAATATGCACTGATTAGTTACTTAGAAGCGTCTATTTCAATTGCTTCAAATACAGATGAAAGATCAATTGGAGTTTTATCTGATACTCAAATAGCAACTCCATGCAATATAGCAGTATCATCTGGGTCTAGACCTACAGAATGACAAGCCTGTTTTATATTATCTATTACTTGTTCATCTGGATCTGCTAATTCAATTCACTCTAATATGTCTTCTTGAGCAACTTCTAATTGATCACATTGATCAGATGATAAGGTCTTAAATTTTGCAAACATGTAACATATTTTAAAGATTAATAAATACACTTTAACTATATATATATATTAGTCAAGTTCATTATTTTGAATTCTGAAAATTAATATGATACCATTGAGGTAAGATTTATTTTTAGAAAATATTAGGTAATGAAAATATTGGCTTACATAGTAGGGGGAATTATCGGATTTATGATACAAATCTGAGAAGTTTCTGCTCGTCTGACAACAAATAGAGAGGTAGAGCTAAAATCAGCTGCTAATGTTGAACCAAGAAGTGGTTCAATTACTAGTAAAAATTTTTCAAGAGAACCTTCTAGTTCAGATTCTGGTGGATGGTTTAGTGGTTTTTGGGATATGGCTCAAACCATTATCATTTGGTTAATTATTGGATTCATTGCATTTGTTTTTTTGTTTATTATATGGAAACTGCTGCGTTTGATGTTTGAAATTTATTACTCAAAACATTTGCGTTATTTGAAAATCACCCTTCCAAGGGCAGATTCCAAACTTGATAAAGAAAAAGAAACAAAAAAAGATTTTAAAGAAAAGGCTTGAATCATGTCTATGTTTTATAAGGCTATTCATAAACTTGCTGAAGCATGACTCAAAGACACTATGCTCAATGGGATATTTGGACATAGTAAAATTTCATTGGAGCTTGTCTATGACAAATGAAAAGTTACATTCTTTGTTGTTACATATGACAATTATGTAGGACTTGTCTCTCAACATATCACATCACTCTATAATAGTGCAGAAATAGTTGTTCTCAAGGATCAAAAAGATTATGTAAATCTCAAACAAAAGGGATATAAAATGAGAGCCGCTTCTCTATGAAAAGAACATGATGATGTCTACCCTATAAAAACATTTAAATATTTAGAAGATGATCCAATCAACAATTTTGTTAATGTATTTTGATGACTTGATAAAACAGATACCGCTGTCTACCAAGTAGTAATTAAGCCAGAAGGATCAAGTTGGAATAAAAAAGCTAAACATGCTGCATGACTTGTTGCTAAATGAAAGTATAAAAAAGATAGGAAAAACCCTTTGAGGTTTCTCTGGGCACCTTTTGGATTACTTTTTAATCCAATCGTAGCTCTGTTTCAATGAGCAGATGCAATGGTCAAATCATCTAATGCACCTGGTGCTGGTGGAGGATGAGATTCTTACAAAATATTTAATCAAGCTGAAACTGAATCACAAAAACTTATGTGAGAAGCAGCTGCTCAACCTGCTTTCGAGACATCAATCAGAGTTATTGTAAGCTCACCTAAATATCATAATTGTGAGAACTCAGTTCATGCAGTAGTTGCTGCTGCTTCAATATTTACAGATGAATACAATAATTCTCTTGATAATCCTCAAGTATTAGAAGATGCCTTCCCATTTATTTTTACACCAATAAGACACTTTGCATTTAAACATAAACTTGTTGGATTTTTTCAAAATATTTCATATTTTTCTACTGATGAAGTGTCAACTATGTATCACTTTCCTGATGTAAATTACAATAAATCTCCTTTAATTAATTGGCTTGAATATAAAAAATTACCTCCTCCTCATAACCTAAAAGTTCCAAAAGAAAAGACTATTTTAGAAGAAAAAGTAAAAACATGAGTAGACAAAGATTGAAATGATGTCTTTGAAACCAAAAAAGTACACAGACACTTATGATGATTTCCTGTATACAAAGAATGAGTAGTTCTTGGTTGGAATGAATATAGAAATAAAAAAACTCCCGTCTACTTTAGTAGAAAAGATCGTTCACGTCATCACTATGTAATAGGGAAGTCTGGGTGAGGTAAGTCTGTCTATATTGGATATCTTGCTCGTCAAGATCTGCGGAATTGAGATGGTATATGTATTGTTGATCCACATGGTGACCTTGTTGAGGATGTACTCAGCTTTGCTCCAAAATCTAGAGCAAAAGATATTGTAGTTTTTGATCCTGCAGATGACCAAAGACCAATGGGGCTTAACATGCTTGAAATCATATCGAAAGATCCAGATGCTCAAAAAAGAGAAATGGATAGAGCTGCAATGGATGCAACTGAAATATTTATTAAAATATTTGGTGATGAGATATTTGGTCCAAGAATCCAACACTACTTTAGAAATGGATGTCTAACTCTCATGGAAGATAAAGAAGATTGAGGAACTATTATTGATGTACCACGTCTTTTTGTAGATGATGCCTTCATGAAATACAAAACTTCAAGAATAAAAAATCCTGTGGTAAAGGCTTTCTGGGATCATGAATATGCTAATACTTGAGATAGAGAGAAACAAGAAATGATCCCATATTTCTCTTCTAAGTTCTGACCATTTATTACTAATACAACTATTAGAAATATTATTGGGCAACCAAAATCAGCATTTAATGTAAGAGAAATAATGGACAACCAGAGATGTCTACTAGTTAACTTATCTAAGTGAAAAATTTGATCACTTAATGCTCAATTGCTTTGATTAATATTTGTATCAAAAGTTAATATGGCAGCTATGAGTCGTGCTGATATGCCTGAAGAAGAGAGAAAAGATTTTTATATGTATGTTGATGAGTTTCAAAATTTTGCAACTGAGACATTTTGAGAAATCCTCTCTGAGGCAAGAAAATACCATCTTGCTCTAATTATGGCTCACCAATTTATAGCTCAGATTTGATGAAGTGGAGCAAAAAAATGAGATAAACCATCTATTAAAGAAGCAGTATTTGGTAATGCCTGAACAATTCAATCTTTTAAAGTAGGTGCTGAAGATGCTGAATATATGGAAAAGGAATACGCACCTGTTTTATCCCAACAAGATATTATCTGAATTGCTAATTTTACTACCTATGTGAAACTTAATATTGATAATTCTTCTAGTCGTCCATTTGATATAAAAACAATCCGGGATAATACCTACCAAAGTAGACAGATTGCATGAGTTATTAAAGAATATTCAAGAAGAAAATTCTGAAGAAAGAAAAAATATGTTGATATGGAAATTGAAGCTCGCCTTGGTATTATGCCTGAATAAAAACAATTATATAATTCTATACTATTATGAAAATTATAGCGTACATAATCAGAATACTAGCAATCCTTATAATAGGTATATCAGTTTTTTCTGTGTACTCTACAAATTATACATATGCTGAGTGAGAATATATTGATACTCTTAACTGATGATTAGACAATCTTAATACTAAAAACTTTACAGATCCTTCAGCAGATGATAAGTGAAGAGATAATGAAAAACTTGAAAAATTTGCAGAAGAGACACCTAAGTTTATTAAATCAGAGAAATCTTGAGCTAGACAGATTGCTATATTTTTGGCAAGAATTGCAAAAGACCTCAAAAACATCTTTTTCTCAATAGCATTTATTTACTTCTTAGTAATAACTCTCCGACTATTATTAGCAGGTAACTCAGAAGAAGCGATCTGAAAATTCAAAAAATGAATTCTTTGGATTACAGTAGGACTTATAATAATGCAGCTAGCGTTTTCATTGACAGTAAGCTTATTTGATCAAGACGTAAATTGAGAGACTGCAATAAATTTTGTAGAAATGATTGTATACCCTCTTGTGAATCTCCTTTCTACTCTTGCAAGCCTATTCTTTATAGCTATTTGTATTTATGCATTCTATAGACTAATTACATCAAACTGAGAGGAAGAAAAAGCTAAAAGTGCAAAAATGACTATTTTTTACTGAATACTTGGTTTTATAATAATAAAAATTTCAGATGTATTAGTTAAAAGTTTTTATGGAAAAACTGCATGTGAGTATGAAGTAATTGCTCAGAATAAGTCAGGTTCATGTACAGGTGATTTAAGCTGAGTTGCAGCTCTAATATTTACAGTCATTAATTGGCTTAACGGTTTTGTGGCAATCATTGTAGTCATAATGATTATTTATGTATGAGCTCAAGTTATGACTTCAAACTGAGAAGAAGAAAAATTGAAAAAAGCGAAAAAAGCTATTTTGTATATTTTTATCTGAATATTAGTATTAGTCATGAATTACTTAATACTAACCTTCTGACTTCTCCAATGAACTAATATTACCACTCCTTAATTTAATCCTAGATTATAACTTATTATGAAATTTTTAACACACATAATTACTGCTTTACTTTTTGCTATATCATTTTTACTAATTGAGACTGTTTCAGCAGGGGTTGTCGAGATTGCTTGATCATCAACAGTGCAACAAGCTTCTATTATAAAAAATTGAGCCACTAGCTGAAACATTGTAACAGAAGTAAACAAAATTGGATTTTCTTTGCTTACTCTCTTAAAAGTCATACTCCAATGAATAGTCGTAATTTATATCGTCTATATCTGAGTAATGATGGTTATATCAATGTGAACTGATGAAGACAGGCTTTCAAAAGCTAAGAATCAATTACGGTACACTATGCTTGCATTTCTTTTCATCAACATACCAGGGACACTATACAAAGTATTTCAGCCAAAAGAAGACAAATCTACAGCACTCAGTCAAATGAATAATAGTGAATTTCTACAAAATTGATCTTGATGAAATATGTTTGTAAATGTAAGTCAGTTTTGACTTGAAAGTGGGACACTATTTGATATTGCAGCATTTATTGAATATCTCATATTAGGGATTGCTGTATTCATGATTATTCTTGCATGAATCAACATAATGACTTCTAGATGAAGGGAAGAAAAAGTCACTGAAGCAAAAAATAAAATTGTATATTCATTATTTGCTCTTATATTTGTAGGGTTGATTGAGTGATGGATAAAAATGATTAGGAGTGGTAATCTTGAAAATAGTGCATTTGTATTTGGAAAATTGGTGAACCTTGCACTCTTTCTTGCAGGTCCAATTGCTCTATTTTTCCTTACTCTTGCAGGATACTACTATATTACTTCAAATGGAGAAGAAGAAAGAGTCAAAAAAGCAAAAAATATTATCATCAATACGCTAATATGATGTCTATTATTAGCAGTCATGATGACATTCCTTTTCGATCTTAATAGCTTATTTTAATACATATGTATATGAAAAAAATAATACTAAAACTTTGTCTATCCATAGTTATTCTTTTTTGAGCAATTACTTGAGTGACAAATGTTTATGCTGATGAAAATCCAAGCACAAGAGATCCTGGTACTGATATTGTTAGTGTTACTGAGAAAGTTCCTTGAGCATGATGTACTCTCAACCCTAAAACAGAACTCTATGACTGTGAACTTAAAAGGTGATTTTGATCAATTATGCAGATGATGTGAGCTATGCTCAAGTACTTCACATACATTGCCTGACTTTGTGCTGTTCTTGGCCTTGTAGTATGATGAATTATGCATTCAATGTGATGAGCAGATCAGGAACTAAAAACTAAATCAACACAATATATGGTTCAAGCCCTTTTATGACTCGTCGTACTCCTCTTAAGTTGAAGTATCCTCTATGCAATAGCTCCTTGGGTATACAAATAATTATCTTTCATATTTATTCTGCAATTCTTCTAATCACATATCAAAGATAACCGGTCTTCAATGTGGACAAGTAGCAGAGTAATCAAGGATAGAATCTTCTATAAGAGTATTCATTTCAAAAAGAGAAAGTGAGTGTCAAAATTTCACAGCACTTCTGCAACTGACATAGGCATAAATCTTATTTCTTACTTCATCAAGAGTAAGGCTTTTTTTATTTCCTAATTCTCAGATATCATGTAACACTCATTCAAATATTTTTTGAATA
Source organism: uncultured Candidatus Altimarinota bacterium (assembly GCA_937944175.1). Lineage (GTDB taxonomy): Bacteria > Patescibacteriota > Gracilibacteria > BD1-5 > UBA6164 > CALLPO01. Next base: position 5,984 of record CALDZW010000160.1, on the reverse strand, counting down.
TTGTCTTTCTTTATAAATTCTGGGATAGCATTGATTATGACTGAATTCCCAGATATAACTTCTATTTCAAATCACATCTCTTCAAATATCTCTTTATGCTTTTCTACTATTCAAATTTCTGTTGGGTCTAGATTAATATTTTGAGCAATCAACAATCACTGTGTGACGTGTACATGGTTCTTTTTGACAAGTCTCTCGTAAATCACTCGCTCAGCAAGTGCATGTTGATCAAGAATTTTTATCCCTTCTTGAGTTTCTAAGACAATATATGAATTATGTAATTGTCCTATTATTCTTCACATGGATGTCTCAGCTACATCAGATGATTGTATTAAATCTTCTCATGATAAATTCTTTGAGTGGCTTGAGCTTCACAGCACAGTTTTTGAGAATCCAATTGCTGTATTAATAGTTCACTGATTAGGGTTTGGAGTAGTATCTTTATAAGGAGAATAGGCTTTAAATTTGGTTCATGAACCTGTATAGTAGTTTGCTCCTGGTTGCTTCATACTTCACTGCTTACATCAGCTATCAAAGTTATTATCTGAAGAATTATGATTATTTAGTTCTGTTTTCTGGTGTGATGATAAAAGACTAACACTCTCTAGCTTAGACTGAATAGTATGATACATTGATCTAAATATGATTTGTTCTTCAGCAAAGCGTACTTCTAATTTCCTTGGGTGAACATTTACATCAACTTGAGTAGGATTAATCTGTAAATTCAAAACAAAAGCTCAATAATTTCAATGCGGAATAAACCTATTATAGGCATTGCTTATTGCCTTAAATATAAGAGGAGATTTTATTATCCTTCCATTAACAAAAAGGCTTTGTTTTTTATTACTTCAAAAACTTACTTTAGGATCAGAAATAAAACCAATGACATTTATTCCATGAATTTCGGAAGAAATTTCTAAAAGATTATCATGAAACTCTTTCCCATAAATATTAAATATTCTTGTACTGAGATCCTCTCCCTTTCTATAATGGAAGTGAGTCTTTTCTCCAGAGATACATGTAAAGCCAATATGAGGTTTTGCTAATGCCATTGAATGTATACAATCAAGTATATGATTACGTTCTGTCGAGGCTTTTTTTAAATATGTCTTTCTAGCAGGTGTATTATAAAATAGGTTCTTTACAATAATTTTTGTTCAGTTATCAAGAGCAGCTTGAGATATTTTTTGCTCATCTCCATCAATAATTTTTAATGAATATCAAAAGTCTGATTCTTGTCTTTTTGATATAATTTCAAATCTCGATACTGATGCTATTGAGGCGAGCGCTTCTCCTCTAAATCAAAAAGTCATTACATTATGTAAATCTTCTAAGCATGATATTTTTGAAGTTGTATACTTCTGAGTTACTTTTAGTAGATCTTCTTTCTCAATTCACTCACCATCATCAGTAATAACAATACTTTCTATTCATCACTCTTCTAATTCAATAAGAATGTCTGATGCTCCTGCATCAATAGAATTCTCAACAAGTTCTTTAACAACTGAGACAGGCCTTTCTACAACTTCTCAAGCAGATATCTGGTTTGCAAGAGTTTTACTCAAAGTGATAATCTTCCCCATATAAATGACAAAAAAAATAAGTTATAAAAACTATAACTTATTTGTAATGCTTTGCAAGAGATCTTTCTTATTTAGCTCCTCACATTTCAGTAATTGCAGCTTCCAGAATTGGAACAATATTTGATATTCATATGAAATGTTCTTTACTAGATTTATCATATAAAAATGGTACAGCTCTCATCTCTGGTAGAATTCCTAAACTTTCAGTTAACTCCTGAAATTCTTCTAGATTTTTTTGGTTATCCCAGACTTCCCTTGTTTCTAATATTTCTTTGGAATAAATGTCTCTTCATACTAACTCAGCATGTAGTTGAATACAATGAGAACATGTTTTCCCATAGTAGTAAATGAAATTTGCTTCAGAATTAACAATATCTACTTCTAAATTCTGAGTATTATTCGAAGAATCAACTCCCCCAAATAAAGTTAAAGCAATAGCAAATATACCTAAGATTCAATTCATAATTATGATTGTTATTATCTAGAAAATATTACTTATTTTCTCACATCTCAGCAATAGCTGCTTCTAATATTGGGACAATGTTTCATTCTCCGATATGATGTTTTTTACTAGATTTTATGTATAGAAATGGAACTCATACATCTTCAGGAGCTAATCAAAGCTTATCTGTTAGTTCCTTAAATTCTTCCTGATTTTTTGGATTCTTCCATACCTCTTTTTTTTCTAGAATATTTTTTGAATATATATCCTTTTTTACAAGTGTTTTATGTAAAGCAATACAATGAGGGCATGTCTTTCAGTAATAATAGATAAAATTAGCCTCTGGGTTAATAATATCATCTCATTCTATTTTTACACAGCTTGTAAATGTCAACATCATTACAATAGCCATAATACATCCAAATATCTTTTTCATAGTGTTTTTTTAATAAATATTTTTATCTCTTCATAATAAGAATTCATATTAATGCAACCTTAAGTACTAGAGAAACACCTTAGTACTAATGATGTGACAAGTGTAGCATTTTTCTAAGTAAATACAATGTAGAATTCTCATTTGTTCATCAACAGCTACCTGGGTCATATTTGTTGTTGTATTCTCAAGCATTAGAAACTACTTGGGAGTACAGATCTGAAAGTGCTTCAGAAGCTTCTTCAGGTCAATATGATACCAAGAGTTTGTCCTCAGACATCATGTATCTATTATAAGGATCATCTATAATTTTTCCATTCAAGATAAATTTCATTGAATTCTTCTCATCATTGAATAGGACTCTTTTTCAATTTTTGAATGATATGTGAGTATTAGAAAACGTAATTCCATTATTAGCAAAAAAATGTCCCCATGTCACTCCATCATGGTGAACATGAATCGTGTCACCATTATTTTCATGAAGGTGCACTCTATTTTTTGGGAATACTTCTGATCCGATACTACAAGCTGCTACATCTTCTGAGTATTCATCTGCGGTGAATTCAAATTTTTCACCTCATATAAAAAGGGCAAAGTTTGTGTGAAAATGAGGAGGAATTGAATTCATTCAACTTATAATGTAGCCAGTTCAATATACAATTAACAGACAGAGTATTCATACTACTATCTTAAAATATTTATTTTTCACCATATTCATAACTTGTGAATCAGAAATAAAAACACTCCCAAAGTCTATAGATGACTTTAAGAGTGTCAAAACAAAAAAACTATTTTTTTAGAATATTGAGAGCCCTTTCTCTAATAGAATCAGGAATTTGAGAATATATTCCTAGGTATTGTTTAAACCTATTGTAAATAGACACTACTTCCATCACTGGTCATAGTATTTTAATAATTTTAACAAGAACCACACACAACAATATTAATACTATTGTTCCAAAAAACAATAATGCAACATATAAACCATCTAAAATTGAAATATCCATGAAATGAATTTAAATGAATAAAGAGTATTAATTATAATGATTCAATTGCTGCATTAATATCAAGTGATAAGTCTTTTACAATTGAAGAAATACCTTCTTCTGAATCTATTGTTTTTATCACTTTCTCTGTTTCATATACAAGAAGGGTAGGATGACTCTCAACTCAATATTTCTTAAGATCTTTTAATGCTACATCACACATTTTTAGAGGAATATTTTGACTAAAAGCCTTTGTAACAAGTACAGGAAGTTGTATAAGTGACTTTTCAAAGAAATCACTCTCATTATCTGCAAATATTACAATCACCTTTTTTATAAATTCTTTCTCTTCTCAAGTATCTTTAATAGTAACCTTCTTAGTTTTAGATTTTTCAATAAACGCATCTAATTCCTCAACCGTATTTAATACCATAGAAGACCCTGCTAATTTTTTTGCACTTTTATCAATAACATCATCTTTAAATTTTAGTGCTTTTAATTTGAGTGCTTGGAAATCCATATAATTAATAATTAGGCAAATATTACTTTATTAGTCTACTCTATTTTGAAATATATGCAAAATTTTGTATCTATAATTTTTTAAATCCCTATACAATTAAAGTCATAAATACATTTGCTATTCTTACTTTTTTTTATATGATATGCTCGTTTTAGAAGCTATTATTATAATATAATTTGAGAAAAATATGAGTAATTCAGACCTAATTAAGAAAGTTCAAGCTGGTTTTTTGAAAGATAGACCAGAAATAAAAACTGGTATGGAAGTGGAAATTCAACAAATAATTAAAGAGTGAAATAAAGAAAGAATTCAAAAATTTAAAGGATTAGTAATAAAAACTGCAGGGAAAAGTGCATTGGAAAAAACAATGACAGTCAGAAGAAAAATTGGAGCATTTGGTGTTGAAAAAATATTTGCTGTTCATTCTCCAACAATAAAAGATATAACAATACTCAGAGAGTTTAAGGTAAGAAGAAAATCAATCAAATTTATTAGAGAATTGACTGGTAAAGCAGCTCGTCTAAAAGAAGTAAAAAAAGATACAAAATAAATCTCATTTTACAAATCAAAAAACTCCCCTCTAAACTTGTTTTAGAAGGGATTTTTTATATACTTATTTCATTACTATTCTTTCACTAAGAAAAATGACAATGAAACTAAAAGACATGAGCTTAAAGCAACTGCTTGCTACAATAGAATCATGAGAACATACCAGCTCTGAAATATACAAATATTTTGCAAAAAGAATTGAAAAATACGATGACTCACTTGGAGCATTTATATCAACCGATACGTCAAAGTTTTCTCAAAATGATGATTCACTATTACAGTGAATTCCAATTTGATATAAAGACATATATGCAACAAAATGAATAACAACAACTTGAGCATCAACTATGCTTAAAGATTTTGTTCCACCATACACATCAACTGTGATAAAAAGACTTGAAGAATCATGAGTCAGCTATATTTGAAAGATGAATATGGATGACTGAGCTATGTGAAGTACTTGAGAAAATTCAGCATTTAAGAATACTTTAAATCCATGGGGAAACAATAGAATCCCTGGATGATCTAGCTCATGATCAGCTGCAGCAGTAGCTGCATGACTTATTCCTGCTGCATTATGAACTGATACAGGATGAAGTACCAGGCAACCAGCTTTTTTATGTGGTATAGTTTGATTTAAGCCTACATATGGAAGAAATTCTCGTTATGGTGTATTCCCAATGGCTTCTAGTCTTGATTGTCCTGCAACTTTCACTAAAACGGTAGAAGATGCCGGTTTACTTTATAATATCACAAACTGAGAAGATCAAAAAGATACAACTTCAATTCCTTGAAAAGATATACTTAGTGATGAGATATGGAAAACTGAGAATCTACAATGAAAAAGAATCTGAGTTCCTGCTGAATATTTTGATGAAGGACTGGATCCAAAAGTTAAAGCTACTATTCAATGAGCTATTACTCATATGGAAAGTCTATGAGCAACAATTAAGCCAGTTACTCTTCCAATGACCAAGTATGCTGTTACTGCCTACTATATAATCTGTCCTGCAGAAGTTGCTACTAACTTTGCTCGTCTTGATGGAATTAAGTATTGATACAACTCTGAGTCTCCACATGAAGATCTTGCTGAAATTTACCAAAATAACAGATGAGAATGACTGTGAGAAGAACCTCAACGTAGAACTATAATTTGAAACTATGTATTGTCTGCATGATTCTATGATGCCTATTTTAAAAAAGCTGCACAGATAAGGACTCTGATCATTCAAGATTTCAATAAAGCATTTGAGGAAGTTGATGTAATTGTCTGACCATGTGCTCCAACTGCTGCATGGAAAATATGAGAAAAAGAAGATCCACTCCAGATGTATCTAGCAGATGCCTATACTATACCTGCAAGCCTTGCCTGACTTCCATGAATTTCAGTCCCTTGCTGATTTATAGAGGATGAATGAGAAAAACTTCCTGTATGAATTCAAATTCTTGCTCCTCAAAAGCAAGAAGCCTC
>CALDZW010000159.1 GCA_937944175.1 uncultured Candidatus Altimarinota bacterium | reverse complement strand
GATATATTCATCACGTTTTTGCTTTTTTAATAAGCAAGGTAATCACAAAGTTACAGTTATCGTAGTGCCAATCAAGTCATTGTCACTTATCATAGTAATTAATATTTATTCAACCAAGAGTATCAGCATATGGATAGACATTCTCTACTCATACAATTTGAGACAACATATTTTTAAAACTCTCATTTTTATAAGGATTTTCAAAATACTTTCTTTGTCTATCTCGTCATAACAGATACATCACTTCTCAGTCACAAACTTTTTGTTTCTAAGTGACTTGCTTATAACTTTCTCATCACTATCAACAAAAATATTATATACTCATTTGCTCTGATACCTCTCACTATACAGATTGTCTGATTCTTCACGTAATTCGATTAAAGACTCTTGAGTAATAAAATTATCAAACTCTATTATTCAATTTTCATTAAATTCTCTTCTATAGTTCTCTATTTCTGTCTCTCATATATTCCTATATATTGGAGAAACTATTTCTTGGTATGTTTTTTTCATTGGTTTATTAATGCTTAAATTTAATGTAATTTATTTCTTTCTCATTTATTTATTTCTAGCTACCCAGCAACAAACTCCAGTATATTTCACCAGTTATGCTTATCATCTCAATAAATAACTTTATAGAATCATACTCAGATATTTTTTGCAAATTCACTGTCTGTATCTCTATCTCAAACCATGTAAGAATTTTTATAATCTATATCATTTTCTGATAAAAAATCTCATAATATTCATACTTTTGGTTTTCTACATTTGCAATTATCACTTTCAAAATGAGGACATTCAAATATGTGAGAAAAAGTGACTCCTTCTCAAGCAAATATTTCAAACATTTTATTATTAATATTTGTATAATTCTCTCGTGGATTCAGCTCAGTTCAGAGTCAATCTTGATTAGTGACAATAATGAGTTTATATCATTTCTTAATAAACATATTCAAACTTGATATCACTCACGGGAGAAACACCATTTCTTCTAAACTGTCAACTTGAGGGATTTCTTTATCTGGTTCTTGAATAAGTGTTCCATCTCTATCTATAAATAGTATTTTTTTCATTCTGCTGTTTTGTTAATCTTATAGAATCTTGTATATCTTCCTTTGCCAGAAAGCAATTTCTCTTCTTCTTTATAAACTTCCTCTTCTTACCTTCATTGCATAATTATGAGCCTGTAATCATTCAGCTTTTGACATAATCTCAACTGCTTTTCATATATTCTTAATTCACTCTTTATTCAATTCTTGAAATGTTATCCACTTACCAAAACTCTCAACAGATACTCAGGAATAGCTCTTTGCATATCAATTTGTTGGCAAAGTGTGGTTTGTGCCACTAGCATAATCTCAAGCAGATTCACATGAATATTTCCCCAAAAATACACTTCATGCATTCAGAATTTTTGAAATATATTTTGATGGCTCTTCAACTTGTAATAACAAGTGTTCTGGAGCATATATATTTGAAACTCTTATAGCTTCATCAATATCTTCCGTACAAATAGCTACACTATTCTCTAAAGATTTTTTACAGACCTCTTTTCTTTCGATTTTCTCTAATTGAGTATCAAGTTCAGATAAAACCTCTGTAATTTTTTCTTCTGAATCAGAAATAAGTACTACTTGTGAATCAGGACCATGCTCTGCTTGAGAAAGAAGATCTGCAGCTACAAAAACACTGTTTGCTTTTGAATCAGATATCACTAAAACTTCACTCGGTCATGCAGGCATATCAATAGCTACTTTTGATGACACTAACATTTTTGCTGCTGTTACAAAGCTATTTCAAGGTCAAAATATTTTATCTACTCTAGGAATCTCATTTGTTCCATAAGCAAAAGAAAATATAGCTTGAGCTCCTCCTATTTTAAAAATATTTTTTATTCATATAAGCTGAGCTGTATAGAGTACTTCAGGAGCAATGCTTCCATCTTTCTGAGGTGGAGTACAAATATATATATTCTTACATCAAGCAAGTAATGCTGGAATTCAGAGCATCAATAGTGTTGAAAAGAGTGGTGCTGTTCATCAAGGAATATACAATCACACATCTTCAATTCATCTAAATTTTTTTGAACAAAACACTCATATACTAGTCTCTTCAGGTTCTAAGTCTTGAGGAATCTGTCTTTTGTGGAATTTTTCTATATTCTCTTTAGCTAGGACAATAGCATCTTTTAATTCATCAGATATCATCTCCTCAATTCACTGAAACTCACTATAATTCACTTTGAAAGATTCTAATTCTGCTCAATCAAATTTATTAGTAAGCATTTTGGAGTACTCATCTCAGCTTTTCAAAATATTTCTCTCGATATCTTTAACTATTTCTAAGACCTTAGAATCATCTTGCATTCCTCTCTTCAATAAAGAATCAAGACTTATATTTTCTCAAAAATCTTTTAATATTCTATTTTTTGATTCATTTAAATTTTTTATGTATTTCATGTGTGTTTGATTATTAAAACTTTTACTATACCCATACCTCTTTCTCATTTTTTAATGTGAGTATTTGATTACACCTTATTTAAAAGTTAGCATGTTTTTATTTTTTTAAATTGTGCTAGCTCCTTTTCTCTTAAATTCATAAGGTTGATAAGAAAAGTTTTTACACTCTTTTCATCAGTAGTATTAAGTATCTCATTGACTTTATCCTTTGTTTCCTTATTCACCTGACATAGCTCTACATCAATATTTGTTTGAATAGTTTTTACAAAATTAAGCAACTTGCTATCTGGCTTTGAAATCACCTTATATATATCTTCTGTTGAAAAATCTGATCATGGATTCCTTGTTGTAGGCTTATATATAACAATTTTTTCAGATTCTTCTCTTAACATATAGTTATGTGTATCCTCCACTGAAGCTCATGATTGAACAATTTCAACACCTGAAATCACTGCTTCAGGATGTTTTAATCTTAAGATTTGCAAAAGAGCTTCAGAGTTTGAATCAATTGAATAAAGTTTTTTTATCTTCCCAAGTTCTTTTATTGCCTTTTCTGATATAATTGCTTTGAATTTAGTTGCAACCACATTTGGAAAATCTCATCCTACCATCAAATCTACAGATTTTTTATCCATTAGAGGTAATAACTCTGTTTTTGTTCAAAAGAACAACTCTCAATCAATATTTGACAAACTTATCAAGCTATCTTCTCAATTCATTGCTTGATATTTTCTTACCATATCACTTCATCAAATATAAAAAACATCTTTTGCATATTTTTCAACATCTGTAAAGCCTTGAGTAGAATCAATATCTTTAGACTTAATAAACACTACTTTCTCTCCATTTTTTAATTTAATGCTTAGAAAACCTTTTCGAGAGAACGTAGTTTCTAATCACATCCTTGTTAATAGATTTAATACTTCTTTGCTAGCAAATTTTTGTAATACAACAACTGTTGTTTGCTTGTCTATATTGTCTAATGATTCAATTGGTTCAAGTGTAATTTTATCTAGGTCCAAACTCCTTAGTACTTTATTAATGTTACTTCCTTTTTCATACTCCAATTTTCTCTTGGCTGATTTTTCTTCTTTTTCATCTTTTTCAATTTTTTTACAGTCTTCCCATCTTACATCATTCTGTCTTTTATCTTCTAATGAAAGCTCTCATCTTTTAATTCCCTCATATCTCCTAATAAACTTTTTTTGAACATCTCATAAAATTGTTCTAAGATCACATTGAATATATCAACTTCTTTGTAGTTCATCAAACATCATTAATATTAATCAAATTATTTCATCTAAATCCTGTTCTGTATAAGAGCTTTTAACTTGTAAGGACAATAACTTGTTCTTTAAACAAGAAAAAACATTTTCTCCATCTTGAAATACTCTATCAGGTTTTTTGTTAAAATTAATATTTTGATCCACTTCTTTATGATTTATTTCACTATAAGCTTTTAATATATTGAAAATTACATCTCACAACTCACTCTCAACATAAACACTTTGACTAATAACATCATCAATATTATTACATGCATCAATCTCAATTACTAGTTCATCTAACTCTCATAGTATGTCTCCGAATAATTTTTCATTTCATTTATCCTTTGATATATTCTTTAACACATTACCTAATCTATTTAGGGAAAAGACATCTTGTTGAGACATTTCTCCTACTTCTGTACTCATTCATTAAATCCTTAGTAAAATAAAAAACTACTACTTTTCAGTAATAGCTTCTGTGTGTAGAGATGTGGCATGTTACATCTCTACATTTTGGTTCATCAAAATAAACCATTAGCTTTACTGCAATGTTCTAATAGATGATGATGGATGTTTATGTAAATGTTTTTCTTTTTCATAATATGTTTATTACTGTTTAATAACTAATTTATTCTTTACTAAAGGAAATTACCTCTATCAATCTAATTCTGTGAATCAATAGAATTGAGTAAATACTCTTTACTTATTCTTATATCCTAAAAAAGATAAGGTATTGGATATAAATCTCTACATTTTTTTGTGCTAAAGCTTTCACCTTTTCAACAAAACGGTAGTGATTTATCACTTTCTGGTATTGTGCATTTCATTGCAATTAATGATACAAGGGCATAGACTGCAGCTATTTCAAGGCCTCTTTTTTCATTTGGTGTAAACGGTTTATCTCATTCACTTATTTTATCTGATTTACTTTTCACAATCTATATTTTTTATTTAAATTAAATTTCATTATGTCTTTATGCCTTTCTGAATATCTCTCTGAATCAAAGACATCTCATTCTAAGGGAGCTCATTTATTATATATCTCATCTATTAGAGCATAATCTTTTTG
>CALDZW010000158.1 GCA_937944175.1 uncultured Candidatus Altimarinota bacterium | reverse complement strand
TAGTAAAAGTAAAAAAAGTATGAGACATTTATTCAAGAAAAATTATAGACTCAGATGATGTAAAAGAGTTACAAAAAGAATTACAAAACCTTAACCTCTATACATGAAACATTACATGAGAATATAATGATATAAAAAAGGTTATTCTAGATTACCAACTTGATATGAAGCTTGTTTCATCTCCTACTGATGTATGAGCATGAAATTACTGACCTCAAACAAGAATTGCACTGAAAAATAGAAAAAGTAAATTAAAAAAAATACAAGCAGAAAAACAAAAAATTCTTACAAAAATTGAAGCAAGAGTAAGTAAAATAAAATGAGTTAAAGAAGGTGATGTATCATTAGAAGTAAGAGAGCTTCAAAAAATTCTATCAGAGCTTTGATATTTTAAACAAAAAGGTACAGCTATATTTTGAACAAAAACAAAGCAGGCACTTATAGATTACCAAATAGACAAAAAAGTAATTAGTGATGCTTCCATCTATTGAGCTGGAATGTTTTGACCAAAAACACAAGCACAAGTAGTACTTGATTTACATGCATTATAAAACACTAAAAAAGAGAGCTCAAACTCTCTTTTTTAGTATGTATGTATATTAGAGATAAAAGTAATGAAATCATCATCTGGTGCTACTTTATTCAGTATTTCTTTCTTACATAATATACATCTATGTTTGATCATATTTCATTTGTTCTTTTTATAATCAATTCACACAGGTTTCATCATTCAATAGCATTCTGACAAGCGATCTCAGGGAAAATCTAAATCAAGATGTTTTGAATGTAAGCATCTTGGGCAATGATTTCTGGCTGATCATTCTGGGTGAATGGATACTGTTTCACCGCAGTTTTCACAATCAAAAGATGTATTTATCATAGTAAACTTCTTTGACATAGCTATATTCAAAAAGTATCAATTAAAATTTTATTCTTACTCTTTTTTATAATCTCACAAACAGCTATAACTGATTGAAGTGATTTCTTTAGATTCAATAAATCTCTTGGTAATGCTCTATTCAAAGCAAGTCTATTAAGTATCATATCAATATCTGAGACATATTTCAACTCTTTTCATACTTCATCAAGTAGTCATGGATGTTTTACAAACTGCTCAACAGCATCTTGTCTTAATGTTATTTCTTCAATATTTTGTAGTGGTTGAAGAATTTGTTCTCTGAGATACCTTCATCAGGCTGCTGTTTTTGTATGGTTCAATATTCAAAATAACGTTCCTCTAGTTGAGGATTTTGTAGAAAAATTATAAACTAAATCAAGATTTTTGATTGTTGATTCATCAAGTCACATATACTGAGAAAATGATTCATATGAAATATTTTTGAGAAAGTCAAATTCTGATTTTTGATTTGTCTGTAAATATTCAAGCAACAAACATGATGAAGAAATGCATAAAGGTTTTGATTCTATTCAGAATCATTCTAAATTTTTTACTCAAAAGTGTGAACAGAGGATATTTTTAGGTTTCTTACTTGGAGTGAAATAATAAATATTAAGAGAATACTTTTTAGTAAGTACTTCTTTTATTTCTTCATTTTGAAATAATTCCTTATCCAGAACTACTTCTCTTACTCAGAGCTTATACAATTGATGCTTTGTTTCTTCAAAATTTTTAAACTCTCAAGTAGTCCATTTATTTGTTGATATATCTAAATAACTGATTCAATATGCTCATTTTTTTTCTGAGAGTGCTAGCAAGATATTTTGTGAAGACTCACCAGATTTATATCATTCTCACTCGAGTTCAAGTGTAGCAGGTGTCACAACACGTACTACTTCCCTTTTTACAATTCCTTTTAATTGTGGATCAGAGACTTGTTCTGCAACTGCTACTTTATATCAAGCGTTAACTAGTATAGGAAGATACTTTTCACGTGCATGGTAAGGAATTCCAGCAAGCGGAGTAGGGGTAGTTGAATTTTTATTTCTTGAAGTAACAGCAATTCATAAGACTCTATGAGCTATATGAGCATCTTCATCAAACATCTCATAAAAATCTCACATTCTAAAAAACAGCAAGCAATCTGAATATTCATTTTTCATTTCATAATACTGCCTCATGGCAGGAGTAATAGACTTTTCCATAATAAGATGTTATTAAAACTTTATATGACTACGTCATAAACGCTCAAATTTAGGTGCTACATGAGTGTATCTAGATATATTCAACAATAATGCCAAAGCAAGCATTAATGTAAGCAATGATGATCATCCATAACTAATAAAAGGCAGAGTTATACCTGTAAGTGGTACTAGGTTAAGATTTACTCAAATATTAATAAAGGCCTGAACCACAAACCATGAGGATATTCATGCAGCCGTAAGCTTTGCAAAAATATCTTGGACTTTTGAATAAATAAGAAATCATCTATACGCAATATACAGATATAAGATCAGTAATACTGAAGCTCACAAAAAACCTAATTCTTCTACAATAACACTAAATATAAAATCTCCTTGTACTTCTGGAAGGTATCAGAATTTTTGAATTGATTTTCAAAATCATACTCCAAAAGTTCCTCAGCTTCATATAGTAGTAAGTGCTTGCTTAATTTGGTAAGTTTTTGCATTTTCTGCTGCTTTTGGATCAAAAAGGTTTTTTGAATCTTCTAAAAAATAATCTATTCTTTCTGTAATGTAACTCAGTCCATTCCTTGTACTTGGTTTATCTATATCATATTTTCCTGCTGAGTATATAGAATATGACCCAATAAGCCCCACTATAGCAATTAAAGCTAGGTATTTCACATTAGCTCATGCTAAAAAAAACATAATAATGCACACAGGAACAATCACCATAACTGTTCAAAAATCTGGTTGCATTCATACAATTCAAACAAAAAATGCAAGTATCCCTAGAAATGGAAGAAATCATTTCTTAAAATTTCATATATCTCTATAGTATTTTTTAAAAAATGCTGCTAAGAAAATGATCAAACTAAACTTTAACAGTTCAGTTGGTTGTATATTAAAAGGCAGCAATGGTATATCAATCCATCATTTTGCTCATTTGTATGTAGCTCAAAAAAAATGTACATACCCAAGCAATAAAGTGGTAAGTCATAAAAAATATCCTGCAGTCTTTTCAAAGAAAGTATAAGGAATTTTCACAACAACAGCTAGTACAATAAAACCAGTAATTACGTGCATAATGTTTCTTAGCACATAAAAATAATTGTATGGCTCTTCAATGAATCATTGAACAGCTTGTGCTGATGTTACTTTAAATGATGAATAAACTGATACTGAGCTTATCATGATCATTCAGAAAATAATCAAAGCAGTTACTGCAAAGAAAAGCCTATAATCAATTCATAAATCTTTATTTTTCGACATTCAAATGTGTTTCAAGAAGGTAATATCTCTTTAGTATAGTGGCAACCTTTCAATCTGAAGTTGAACTTGAGGATCAAAAGTAAAAATAAAGCTCATAAGAATTATTATTCCAAAGAGAATGATTATCGGAGTGAGGTCTAATGGTCAGAAAGTAGTGGTGATTCTTTTTCTTACACTATCATACATTGGGTCAATAATACCTGCAATAAATTGAGGACGAACACGGAGTCACAATAAACTGATCCATGAGAGGATAATATCTATATATATCAGATATTTAATCAATACTAAAACAATAGCTACTACTAGTAATATTTGTGTCATTATTTTTGTGTTAATTTAGTATAGGCATCTTCAGCAGCATTTTCTTCTGCTTTTTTCTTACTTGATCACTCTCATGAGCCTAGTAATCTATCATTCATATAAACTCATACACTAAAAACTTTACTATGATCAGGTCATTCTTCCTTGAGAACTTTATATGATGGTGTCACTTCAAATTCTGCTTGAACATACTCTTGTATTGATGATTTTGCATCTTTAAAAAGCTTTTTCTCTAGGATATTATCAAGAGTTGAATACACATGTTTAAGTATAAATAACTCCACATCTCTATATCATAAATCCAAATAAATTGCACCAATAAACGCTTCAAGAGTGTTTGCTAGGATATAATTATTTGTACTTCATCAAGAAAGTTTTTCTCATTTTCATAAAATAAGATATCAATCAAGTCAGAGTTCTTTTGAAATAATTGCCAAATTTCTTCATCTAACAAGGGCACTTCTAATATCCGTTAACTCCCCTTCAGGTTTTTTGGGGAAATCATTGAATAGTTTATGAGTAATTATTAACTCAAGTACAGCATCTCATAAAAATTCTAAACGTTCATTATGCTCAGGAGCAAAATCGGGTCTTTCATTTACCACTGACCTATGAATAAAAGCAAGAATATATGAATCAATTGTTTTAAATTGAATTCATAAATCATTTAAAAATAGAGAATATTTTTTTATATATTCTTTATTTGTAGAAACTGGTTGTGCTATTACCATAACAATATAAAAACTACTCTGATAAAGTGCTTCTTAATTCACAGTTATAATATTTCTTTTTATGTCTTTGTAAAGAAATATTCAAGCTTCCAAAAGTCTTCATATATTTATATATATTATACCTTTGGAAAAATAGACACTTCACTTATAGTCAATCAACGATCTATTTGTGTTGAAATATTAGAAAAATCTTTATACAGTTTATTCATAACTCCGTTTACAATTTTTTTACTCGAATCATCTCAGTATACCTTTGCCATTTCAACTGCTTCATTTATTGAAACTTTTGCAGGGATCTCTTCATCTAGGAAAAGCATTTCAGTAATACCAATATACATTGGAAGTACGTATGCTAGGTTCATAGTTTGTATGCGGAATTTAGGAGCCAGTAATCATATAATACTATTAAGTTGTTTCTCATTACTGATAATTAATTCAAACATACTGTCAAGATAATCTGAATCTACATCAAAATCAAGGACTCAATCATAAAAAGACTCTTTAAATAAATCATCTTGAATATTATTAAATGTTCTTGCATAGAGTTTTTGAAACAAGTATTTTCTTGTCTTCTTTCTATGAACTGTTTTAATTGATGTATTTTCTGCTAATACAGTTGTATTATTCTCAGCCATATGATGTCTTTTCCATGTTAATAAATACATTAGTATTGATACTCATCCTTAGTGTTAAAAGAAAGTATAATAATAAAAATAAAAAAATAAACTATGAAACGAGTCATAATTTATCTTCCAAATATTCTTATATTATATTCTTGTAGTAGACTTTTGTTTTACTTTTTGAGCAATAACTTGTCTTCCTTTATACATACCTGCAGCATTTACAAAATGAGAAAGTCATGTTTTATCAGCATTAAGTGAAACTCTATTTTTTAATTTCAAAGCTGTTAATTTAATCCAATTAGTTGTTCTTGTTTTACTTCTTGATTTAGAATGTTTCTTTTTTGGTCCAAAAGCCATAATATCTAACTTATTAAATATAAATAATATTGAGATAGTAGTAGATTTTTCACAAAAAGCAAATTAATTTTTCACTAAGACTTATGCAGTTAATTGGTTATTCATTTCATCAGTTTCTTGTGATGAAAGCATTTTTATATTTTCTAGTTTTCCTTTTGCTTCAGCAAATGATTTTCTTTCAGCTTCTGCTTCTGTTGCAATTTGCTTTCTGAAGCTTTCTATTGAATCAAAATGATTCTTTAACTTTGTTACATTTTCTATAAATTGTGTAGTAGAAAGAACTGGTTTTGATGACATCTCTTCAGCCTTTTTACTTGATTCAATGGCTTTATCAGTAAGTTCACTACTCATTTTGTCAATAGTCTTTCACATAACATCCATAGCAGCCATAGATGCATCAATTGCATGCTGACTAGAAGTTTCAATTATGGCTGTTGAAAGTAGTACTTTAAAAATTGGCCTACTTGAATTCATTGATAATGACAGCTTATTTGCAGAATCAAGCCTCATTAATAATCTTTTTCTTGCCATCTCCAAATTTCAAATAAGAACTACTAGATTTCCTTGAAAATATTCTACATTTCTTAAAAACATTGAAAGTTTAGTTTTTTCATCTTCATCAGTTGTTTCTTCAATTTTTGTTTTAAATTCTTCAATTTTTGTAGAAATATAATCTTTATAGGCAATAACTTTTCAAAGATTATCATCAATTCCATCAAGAAATTTTCTTTGTAAATCAATAGAAGTATTCACAGAAGTATATGCTTGATCAAATCATCAAAAAATTACATTAATTTTCCCTTCAACTCACTTCATATTAAAACTTGTCTCATCAAATGAACTATCAAGTTTTTTTGCAATTCATCAAATAAGAGGTATTGATTTAAAAAAGCTCATTACTTTTCCATCATCATCAATAATTTCAGAATATACTTCCTGTACTTCCCCATTCATACTCTTCAATTCTTCTGATACCTTCATAATAGGATCAGCATCAATTACTTTAGCAGTTTCTGAGATAATCCCATCAAGCGGTGCC
The DNA here is from genome assembly GCA_937944175.1 of uncultured Candidatus Altimarinota bacterium. Lineage (GTDB taxonomy): Bacteria > Patescibacteriota > Gracilibacteria > BD1-5 > UBA6164 > CALLPO01. The sequence continues at coordinate 4,147 of CALDZW010000158.1, read as the reverse complement.
GTAATTCTCTCCCCTATTGTTCTAAAATCATCTGCTTCCTCAAATACCTGTTCTATCTCAGCTGTATCAGTTGCTGTAAGCTCAATTCCTTTAATCTCTTGCTTTTCTTCTAATACTAATTTAGTTTCTTCTTGCTCATCATCCCTAGTTTTTTGTTGTGTTGCCATAACCTAATATTTATTAAATAAAATAGATGAATTCAGTATATCATATTCTAAACATAATGCAAAAAAATGACCTGATCTTATGAATCATGTCATTATAAAATATCCACGTGTAATACAACTTACAATGTGAAATTGTCAGATATAAATTTACGTAAAACATCCTCAATAACAACATACACCATAATTTTTTTCTGAATCTTCAATGATATTGGTCATGACATTTTTTCTTTCTTAATCTCTATAATACGGTTCAGGACTCTTTGAAAAATCATTCTTTGTTTTTCTTTTGAGAGTTTTTCTAAAAGAGGGTTATCTAAAAAAGCATTCAACTTAGAACCTACCTTCTCTGCAACAGCTTGATTTACCTTTTGTTGAAGTTCTGTCTCACTTTCTTTTATTTTTTCTTTTATTGTAGACACCTTATTATGCAGTATTTCTTTTTTCTTATAAATATTTGAATCAATCTTTGAATCACGCTGAGTAACACTTACATCTGTTTGTACATAATTATCATAAGCTGATAATTTATCAGATTTAATAAACTGACGAAGGCTTGCATATAGGACTTTCTTATTCTCAATCAATTTCATTGTTATATAATCTGTTTCATTTCACTTTTCTGCTTCTATCTGTAATGATTGCTCAAGGATTTGCTTTTCTGAATTAAATGCTGTAATTGCCTGTTCAATAATGACAAAATTAGCACTTGTGAGCTGTTCTTTAAAAAAAACTTTTAATTCACCCCTTTGTTCTATAAAATTATTAAACTTTACGCTGAGCACTTTTTTATCAACTTCTAAATCCTCAATATTATCCTCTAATTCTTTTATAGTTTTTACTGAGTCTTTTTTAGTCTCATCAATAACTCTAGTTGATTCTTCTTCATTTTTTTCTTCTGTATCAAATAAAAGTTCTTCCTTAGGATTATTTTTATCACTAGTCTTATTATCTACTTTTATTACTGATTTAGAATTATCTAGAATCAGGTCTCAAGCTTTCACAGATTTATTAGTTGCTGCAAAGAGATAATTAACTCATAATGAAAGCACTATAATAAAAGAAAATATTATAGCTTGAAATAACTTTTTGTATGTATGTATCCTACTATTCATCTTTCATATATTCTGTTTTTAAAAATTTCCTATAACAAAAAAATCTAAATTAGAAAGAAGGATAAGAAGATCCAAATACATGTTTTACAAGGCTTTTATAAAGACATATTTGCAATCTTTATCCCTTCTCTAATTTAAGTACTGGTATTGTATAAGTTTACTTTTGAAATGCAATATGATCATTGTGAAAGTTAAGTGAAGAGCCAAAAAAGTCTATAAAATAGCTAAAAAATAATAGTAAATGTAAATCACTTTCACTCATCTGAAGAAATCTTAAAACTCCAACCATGTTCAGAAATAATTTTCCCAACAATACTGAGTCATACTCCTATACCTCTCTCATCAACTTTTCATGTCTTTGAGATATCTCATTGATAGAACTTTTCCATTAAAAATGGAATCTCATCTTTTTGAATTCATTTTCAATTATCAGAAAAACTTACTGATTTTTTTGAGATGCTGATTGTCAGTTGTGATTTTTCACCAGCATATTTCATAAAATTCCCAATAAGGTTATGAGACAACTGCTTAAAAAGATCTTCATCAATATTCCTTATAAGATTTTTATCTCATACTACACTAACGGTTTGCTCTATTTCCTTCATCCTCTGCTTGTGAGTAGACGCAACTTCTACTAAGATATCATACATATTTTGCGATTCAAGACTGAGTTCTAAATCTGTATTCTCAAACTGCTCATATTTCATTATTTTATTAACCATCTCAATTAAGCGTTCCATCTCTCAACTAATTGAAGCCAAATTTTTATCATCTAACTTTATAACTCCATCAATTATTCATTCAAGATAACACTGTATAGAAGTGATGGGAGTTTTTAGCTCATGAGAAATATCAGCCAAAAGTTTACTCCTTATTTCTTCCTGAAGGATCAAACGTTTATTTAATCAGTTTATTGATCAAATAAGTAGTCATACTTCATCTTTTGCTCAGTACTGTATATCTACAGATCATTTTCAAGGTTTTAACTTTTTTATTTGTTTTGTGGCTTCTCTAATAGGAAGTATAGTTCTTTGAACAAAAATACCTATAACTATACCAAGTAAAATAATTGCTACTATATTAGTGATTACAATTGAGATAAATATATTTCTAATAAATTTATATTCTGGAGTACTTGTATCTCTTAAAGCATCAAGAACTTTTTCTAAATTATTTGTAGGAACTACTTCTTCAATAAACTTTGGAGCTACTCATGATTGGTATAAATAGTTTATAACTACATCAACATTCTCTTTTGAATCAAGCTGAATAACATTATCATCTCAAAACTTTTCAAAAAGTGTTATAGAAACTTCATTAAAAATTTGATCAACCTCATCTAATCATTGCTTTATAACAAGTGATTGAATATATTCTAGACTTACCTGAGAACGTCATTGCAATTTCTCCGCTAAAAAAACCTGTAGAAAAGTACTATAAAAAACATAAAATCAAATAATGTTTGTAATTGCTATAAAGAGAATACTTCAAAGAACTACAATAATAAATTTTCTTGAAAGTGACATCAGTATATGTCTTTAATAATATATATAATATGTAGTGTATTAAAAAACCCCTGTATTACAAAGGGGATTTTTTCTATTATTTATTCAGTCGATATCATTCTCATCTAATTGTAAGAATAAGGTCTTTATCTACTATCTTTTTTCTAAGGTTTTTGATGTGAGTATCAAGTGTTCTGTCATAGACATATTTTTCATATCATATTACCTCTGTCATAAGTACTTCTCTACTTACAACTTTCCCATCTTCTTGAAATATTCTCAACAGAATATCATACTCATTCTTCGTAAGAGAAATTTCTTCTCATTCTACAAGAACCAATCTTTTCTCTTTATTTATTTCTATATCTCAAACTGTCAATATATCTCACTCACTTTGAGATCATGATGATCTTCTGAGGATACCACTGATCCTAGCAAGTAATTCTCTTGGAGAAAAAGGTTTTGCAATATAATCATCAGCTCATAATTCAAGACCAGTAATTCTATCCAGCTCTCAAGTACGAGCAGTCAACATAATAATTGGGACTTGTGATTTCTTTCTTACTTTTGTACATATTTCAATCCCATCCATTCCTGGGAGGTTAATATCTAATATGATCAAATCATATTCTCACTCAACGATCTTCTTAACTGCACCTGTACCTGTGCTTAACAGATCTACTTCAAATTCAGAGTTTTCTAAATATATTTTGAGTGAATTTGATATCCCTGTATCATCTTCAACCATCAGTAATTTATACATGACTCTTTTTTATATTAAAAGATATTAAACTGCGGAGAATTATAAATCATATTTTCGCATAAGCAAGTAAAATCACCTTTCTTCACAAAAATATCACTGTCTCTACAGAGTATCTTCACATAGTTATTCCTCTGGACGTAATTCATTCAAAACTCTTTCTGCATGTCCTTTTGCTCTAATATTTTTCCATTCTTTTTCTACTTCTCATTCCCTGTTCAACAAATAAGTTGATCTAATAACTCATTCTACTATTTTTCAATAATTATTCTTCTCTCAATAAGCACCAAGAGCTTTATGAAGGACTAATTCAGGATCAGATATGAGATCAACTTCTAGATCATGATTTCAAATAAACTTCTGGTGAGAATCAACTGAATCTCTTGAAACACCTACCACTACAATTCCAAGCTTTGCATATTGATCAATCAATCATGAAAAATCCTTATTCTCAACTGTACATCCTGGTGTATCATCCTTTGGGTAGAAATACAAAAGAGTTTGCTTTCCAAATGACAATAATTCCCCCATAGTAAGTGTTGCTTCCTCTCAACTTGAAGAAACTGCCTGGTATTCAATGTCTAGATTTAATTGCATGTTTTT
>CALDZW010000157.1 GCA_937944175.1 uncultured Candidatus Altimarinota bacterium | reverse complement strand
TTATTCCTCTTTTTTACAGCACTGTGAGTATATGCTTTTAGTCTCCTTGAAGCTACCTGAGAAGATGATTCTATTGACAGCTGGAACAAAGTAGATGAATATAAAATAAATGATAATCATATCAGCACAATAACGACTAGTATTTTTAGTAGTGAATATGCTAGCGGAGAAAGAATGAAAATAAAACAAATCTCCAATTGAAGTAATCAAGGATTTATTTTTTCAGATCAATATTGAGACTTTTACATAGATTCTAATGATATTGTTTGAACAAAGCATAGTTCTGTAGATACATTCTGTCCATCTGATCATACAGTTTCTTACTGATTAGTATGAAATGTATATTCTCCTGATTGGTGAATAACTCTCCCTCTTGCATGAGTCTATTGTCCTTCTAATAGAGCCATAAGATTAACTATCAATTCTTTAGAAACTTTAGCACTTGATTTAGAATGAAACTGAAGTGAAACTGAAGTAGATGCTATAGATGGATCTATAGCAGGTTCAGAAATTTTTAATTCAAATAAAGTATCTGTGAACTGAGTTATTTCACAAAAAGCAATGTCATGAGCGCTTACTTCTGAAGTTACATTTGATTATTCTGATTCTGCTTCTAACAAAAAATTTACAGCAGTAGATTATGATACTAAAGCAAATAGAGCTGAGTTAAGAAAGATAGTTGCAAGGAACATTGAAAGAATTGCAAAATGATCTCCTATCACAAATTCTACGATTGATCTTTCAAACTCTAACATCAATACAAAAGATATTCATTATTACACATTTAATGGCTCAATAACAGCACCAATAAATTGAATAAATCAATGAGAAATACTCACTCTTTGAGATTGAGTAGCTGAAGATTGAAGCGATAAAATGATTGTGAGTTGAGAAAGAACTGTAATTGTTGAATGATGAAACATATATATCGATACTGATATATTGAACCAAGATAATAACAGTATACTCACTATTATTGTAAAAAGAAAGAAATGAGATAAAAAATGATGAAATATATATATAGATACTGATGTAACAAATATTGATGCAATACTTGTGGCTGATTGAAGTATCTTAAGTTACAATTGAAATGATATACTTAATTCTAGTCAATCTACTCATATTAATGCTCTAAGAAAACAACTCCTTATCTTTGGATCAATTGCAACAAGTAACACAATTTGAAATAATGATGCCCCTTTTGGCAGTGACCATTATAATATTTCTGGTACATCTGTACCAAATAGAAATGAATATAACCTAGAATACCTCAGATCATTTGAAGTAATCCGTTCTGAAGCAACAACTTCTTCAAGCTGTGATACAGTTGAGTGAGAAATTGTCTCAAGAAGTGTTATAAGTTACCCTTGACCAAACGCATGAAAATATGAGTTCGCCTGAAAAAGAGAATGTAATATAACACAGCCTTGATCATGAGGGTTAAGGACAACAGAGAAACTCTCTCCAGTAGTAATTGAATATAATCCATTGCTCCAAAATAGTCCTCCAAAAATATTACAAAAATAATATATCTATAATTCTAATTTAATAATCAATAACAGCATGTCACATATAATAAAAAAATCTACTGCCTCTATTGCACTATTCATACTCCTCTCTACATCAGTAACTCACTGAGCTAATCCTTGAAGTATCTGAGCTCTCTTTGAATATAATGTAAGTTGATATCCAAATGTATGGATATTCCCTTGAGATAACATCAGAGATAACACTGTGGACTCTTCTGAAATCCAAGACAATACTATTGCATCTATTGATATCTTGGACTCAACTATTACTTGAGCTGATATTGCTACTGATACAATCACTGCCGCTGATATTGCTGATGATAGTATAGGAGCTAGTGAACTTGCTGACAACTCTGTAAATAGTACTAATGTAATTAACAATAGTTTAGCAGCTGTTGATCTTGCACCAAATAGTGTAGGTAATTCTGAGTTAGTTGATGATATTACTATAAACTTTGCTAGAGGTATAAATTATGTCTATGGTGATTATGGTACAATAGCAAGAAGTACTGATGAATGGTTACGTCTTAATGATGGAAATTCTCATACTAATTGAATTTATACTTCTGGTCTCTTTAGAGCAGATTGAGGATTTCAAGTAGATGGAACAACGGTAATATGATGAGATGCTTGGGTAGAATGAGATAGAATTAGGCAAAATACTATAGATTCTTCTGAAATTGAAAATAATACTATTGCTTCTGTTGATATACTCAATAACACTCTTACAGCTTCAGATCTTGCAGCTAACAGTGTAGGAAATTCTGAACTTAGTAATACTGAGAATCTCACAATCAACAATATTCATAGATCAGATCATAATAAAGGACACCTTGTGTGAAGTTACAATAGTGTCTGAGCAAATTCTGCTATGACTAATCCAATATATTCTATTGGATCAAACTATCTCCCTTGAACCAATACTTTAAACAACTTCTACTGAGTATGATACTCTCATACAAATGCTACATTTATACCTGCTGATGTGCCTACTGGATGGTGACAATATATAGCTGCAGATTGAGATGCAAGACATTTCATGAATGGTTCTAGTTGAGCATACTGGAATAGTGGATGAATTAAAGTAGATAGCCGAACTATTGTATCAAGTGATGGATGGACTGAATGAGACAGTATTAAACAAAACTCTATTGATAGTTCGGAAATACAAGACAATACATTAACTGCAAGTGATCTAGCCCTAGATAGCGTATGAGCTAGTGAACTGGCAAACAACTCTGTAGCAAGTGCTAATATTATTAATAATTCTATTACTTCAGGTGATATATTAAATGGAACTATCACAGGTACTGACATTGCAACTGATACTATTACTGCAGCAAATATTGCTGCTAATGCTATTACTTCTAGTGAACTTGCAAACAATTCTGTAAATTGAAACCATATTATTGATGGAGCAATTACTGCTGATGATATTGCTGATTGAGCTATTACAGGAGATGTAATAGGGGTATGAGAAATAGATAGCTCCCACATACTTGATAATAGTCTTACAGCTAATGATCTTGCAGCTAACAGTGTGTGAGCTAGTGAACTAGCAAACAACTCTGTAGCAAGTGCTAATATTATTGATAATTCTATTACTTGAGCAGATATACTTAATAATACTATCACTGAAAGTGATATTTCTGATAGTTTTAAAGCAAGAGATTCAGATAAATTAGATGGAGTTGATTCTACAAGTTTTTTAAGAGCAGATCAGGATGATTTATTATATGAAAAAATTATTGTATGATCAACTAATAATAGGAGAGCATGAATGTATGGAAGTTATAATTCAACAAGGGTATGACA
>CALDZW010000156.1 GCA_937944175.1 uncultured Candidatus Altimarinota bacterium | reverse complement strand
GCATTACCAAACAGTCCTCCAATCCCTGTTTCCCAATTATTCCAGCTCATACTCCGCATGCTTCCCCACAATCCTCTTGTTTTTACTCACACTACTTTAGTATTTTCAGGCATGTTCTGAATAATATTATATGCTGCCTGTTTTCATTTAATGCTCTCATATCACTGTTTATATATCTGACCTGCTGGATAAATAAGTATATTTTTACCATCAGCTAATGCTTCTGTAATCTTTCAAAATACAGCCTTTACTTCTTCACTATCAGCTCAAGCACTCATATCTCCAATAGGAACAGTACCAACACTATCCATAACCTGTTTTAATACAGGCATATTATAATATTTTTCTGATGCAACTGGAGACACACTTGTGTATTTCCCTAAGTGAGTCAGAACAATTCTTGGATCTACTAAGGCAATGTGATTTGGTAATATTAGCAATGGACCATCATGGTCAAGATGACCTTCTCAAAATACCTTCACTCTATATCTTAGAGAAAGGACAAGCCTGTAAATAAAGAAAATGAGTTTCATAATATTATTTTTTTACGTTTATAAAAAGTGTTACACATATCATTCATGTTAATACCCACATGAGGATTCTTGTTCAGAACGTTGAATCAACATAACTTGAAAGAAACATCATAGAGAAAAGAATGATTGAGAAAACAAGTCACATAGTGGCAGCTCAGTATTCTTTTTTATCAGCTTTTCAAATTTCTGATAAGAAGAAAGAATCAATTAAATTAGTACTTGCTCAGAATGCTATTCATACACAAGCAGCAATAATTGAAATTTCTAGAAAACTTGAACTAAAAAACGGAAGGCATCCTATACAAATAGCAAGGAGAGCACACAGTATCTTAAAGTTTCTCCACCTTTTTTTCGAGAGAAAACTTGAAAGAATGTTTCATCATATAGCTCAGACAGATGAGTAGAGTAATAAAATTGCTGCTTCACTTGGAAGTTTATTAAATGCTTCAACACTATATTCGACAGCTTTTTGTGAGACCACTGTTGATACTGACCAGATAAAACTGGAGAGTATGATGATTTTTTTGTAATGAGTAAAAATATATTTTGCTTCTGGGATAAAATTGTTAATAGCTTCAGAAAAGCTATGTTTTTTATCTAAATAATACTGTTTTGATCAATTTTTTAAAAGAGACTTGAGAGTTATTGTATCATAATCTAGAAACAAAGAAATAATTCATGAGACAAACAATAATGCCAGTATGATCAATGCTCAATTATGTCCAAAACTTTCATGAAGCTTTGATCATAAAATAGTTCATACAATCAAGAATATAATAAATACAATTGAGATAATGGCACTAATCTTTGTGTCTTCCATTCATGTTTTTTCTATCTCAATCGATGCTATAATAGTTCTCAGCACTACCCATAGTCAATAAAACACTCACACTCATCACATAATGAATGCAAGAGACAGTGATTGTGTTATAGGAAATACATAACTCAATCAAATAAAAATGAAAGTAAGAAGAGAAAGTGCAAAAAGTAAATACTTTTTTAAAAAAGTATAGGCAACTGCTCAACCTATAAGGTATGCTATAATTCAACCAAAACTCAAATAACCAGAGATGACTTGCAAATCAGGGGCAATTCCCGCTTGCAGGTCTCACCAGAAAAAATATTTAATACTTGAGAAAATACAGCTCCAGAGTGCTGTCAGGATAACAAAGAAAATAAATGTCTTGTATTTGTTCATGTTTTACAAACTCTATCTGCCCTTCGGACATCTTTCTCTTAAATTAAGAGAAAGAAATAAAGATTTTTATTATGAGATAAGCGCATACATAGTATTTCAGTCTCTTCAACTGCTTACTGTATAACTCTTTCAATCATAGTACAATTCCAACTTCAAATCAAATATTTGAGTTCAAATGCGAACATTTTCTTCTTGTGCTTTCAGAATTTGTATGTCTCACATAGTATCAAGGTTCAAACCCAAATATTTAATCAGTGCTTCCTTTGCTGTCCACATGATATAAAACTCTACCCATCTTCTTTCTCCAAAGATTGCGTATTCTGCTTCACTAAATGTATCAAGGACACTCTGAAATCTAATTTTGAGTATCTCTACATCTACCGAGATCTTTTTAGTATCAACTCATATACACACTATTTCATCTTTATGAGAAATACCAAAATAAAACATTGCATCCTGAATAGTTATCCCTTCATTTCATAATTTATATGTCTCAAGCAATTTTTTTTCACTCTCTTCTAATTTTCTCCCAATTTCTTGTTCAATAATTTTTGCAACATATAAACGAGCCACAAGTGATTTATCTTTCATTTCAAGAAAATTTTCTCTAAAGTACTCTTGTACCTCTTGCTTATTTTCTTCAGTAATATTATGGATTTGGAAAGTCATATTATTTTTTGATATTTTTTATATAAAACACTTCTATTCAATGACTCATATCTAATTCCCCTATGCTTGATAATCACAATTTATTTTGAAATTTTTGAGCCTTTCTATTATTCAGTTCAGTTGAACTGACATATGAGCCATATCATTCAACAAGCAATTTTTCTTCAAAAAATTGTACTAATCATTTTCATACTCCCTTTCTTTGATAATCCTCACTAATATTTACCAAAGCCAAGAATGGAGTATGTCCCCAGAGTTTTTGATACAACAAAAATCCTATAATCTTATTATCAATTTCTGCAACTATCACTGTGTCTTTTTCAATACATTCCTCTATGAAATTCTCTGGGTTTTCATAATCAAATTCATCAACAATGTTCATTATTGCTGAGAGGTCTTTGGGGTTTGAGATTCTTATTTTCATGAGTGGGGTCAAAGAAATACATCTCTTCTAATTTTTGTTTTTTTCTGCAAGACTTCTTATGATATCTAAAGCTTTATCCATTGGGAAATTTAACTCACTATTTTTTGATTCAAAAACCTTTGTAAAAACTACATTTGCAACATTATCATAGAATCTAGACTTACTGATTTCATCTCAATTATCAGTTCTAATAGCAATAAATCAATGCAATAATGCTACTTTATTTTGATTCTCAATTCTTAATTTTTTAGCTTTCCCATATTGAAAAACTGAAAAATATAATACTGAAGAGAATAAAACTCAGATAGGAATTAATGATAATCTTGGTTCAAATCAAAATACTGGTTTAATCGGAGCACTCAATCAATCTAAAAATGTAGTTAATGATAGAAATAATATCAATACATATAGTATCAAAAACCATCCCTTTTTAAAAGATTTCCATAGAAACATTACAAAATCTAATTTCTTTCAAATTCTTATGATATTTCTCCTTATAAATTCTAATACTTTGTTTCTTTTTTTCTGATTTTTTTTATTTTTTTGTGACTCTTCATTTGGTTTCTTTTTATCACTTGGTACTTCATTAATATTTTTTAAATCATCATTACTTGCAAAAATATATAATGATGGCAGTAATAACAATAGTCACACAACAAACATTATACCCCAAAAAATTATTTTATATGTATACTGATAAGCAAATATATCAACAACTGGAATTAATAGTAAAAATAATAATGATAAAAAGACAATAAAGGAGTATGTGAGCCATTTAAACTCCTCTTTCTCAAAACTATCTCTTAAATCTATAAACCCCTCAATAAGCTTATTAACCTCTTTCTTCGAAGTATTGGCAATTTTTCATTCTTGCTTACTTACTTTTCCTTTTAATTCTTTTATTTGATCATCCTTCTGGTTCAATGTTTTTGATATATCAATAGCATCTACCTTAAGGTTATTAATAACACTATTTATATCAGTCTCATGCTTCTCTATTGAGCTTGATCAACTTCCTGGATAATTTAATTTATTAAACCATTGAAGAATTTTACTGAAATTAGGATTATTCACTACATTTTTTAGTTCTGTTGTTTTTTCATCAATACTCTTCACTTGATCACACAGAGTTTTATGGAAAGATATAATATTATCAATTTTTTTTATATCCACTTGTCTTATATTAATCTCTGTATCTGTTACTCAGATGTTGTACAGTTCATTAAATAATATATCAAAGTCTTCAACAATATTATACAGTTTTGTTAGAGTATTATCAAAATTTTTAATGATTGTCTCATCTTTTCAAGCCCTATTCAAAAAACTTTCTTTTTTTTGCTCAAAAATACTAAGGATAGTTTCCCCTCAGTTTTCCTCTAGGTATTCTCTTAATTTATTTTCAGGCATTTGTCTAGATTAATTGTATTCTACTTCTTCTCATCAAGCAATCTCTTCAATCCAATCCTCCCCTTCATTGTATCAACCTGAATCACCTCAAAATTAACATCTTCTCATTCTTTTACAACATCAGTAATATTTGCAACTCTTTCGTTTGAAAGTTTAGAAATATGAATCATTCCTGATTTTCCTTTGAAATCAACAATAGCTCAGACTCAGTCAATGATCTTAGCAATTTTCCCTGTTCATTTGTACCCTACTTCTGGTTCCCAAATCATAGAGTTAATTTCATTAATAGCCTTTTGTCCTCCAATCTGGTCAGCTGCTGTAATGGTTGTCATACCATCATCAGCTATACTAATTCTTACTTCATAATCTTTTTCCATTCTTTGAACATTTTCTCATCCTTTTCAGATGACTCCTCTGATTTTGTCTACTGGAATTGGGATGCTCATAATAAGTGGTGCAAACTCTGAAAGTTTTGGAGCCACTTCACCTTGTACTGTCAGCATTTCATCAAGAATATGCATTGATGCTTCAGTTCCTTGAGCGAATGCTTGTTCAAATAC
>CALDZW010000155.1 GCA_937944175.1 uncultured Candidatus Altimarinota bacterium | reverse complement strand
AAAAAACAACTCACTTGAGTTGTTTTTTTGTTGCTTAGATTTTATATTCTATACAGACTCAATTCATTCCTTTACCAGCTTTGGGCTATTGGCAAATTTCAATCATTCTTCTTCTGAAATAAGTCCTGCATTTACCAATTCAATAATATCTTGTTCAAGTAACTGCATTCCCTCTCTCGCTCACATTTGCATAACTGATGGAATCTGAAAGATATCATTTTCTCTTATCAGGTTTGCAATTGCATTATTTTTATACAATATCTCTTTTACCATTCTTACTCACGTTCCATCTTGAGTCTTGAGTAATCTTTGAGAAAAAACAGCGACTAATGCATCAGCAAGTCAAAGCCTTACTTGATTTTGATGTTCTGCTTCAAAACTATCAATAACACGAGAGATAGTTTGAGAAGCACTCTTTGTATGAAGAGTAGAAAAAACTAGATGTCCTGTTTCTGCCAATGTCAGAGCCATTTCTATTTCTTCTCTATCTCTCATCTCTCAGAAAAGTATCACCTGAGGATTTTGTCTCATAGCTCACTTTAATGCAATATTATAAGATGGTACATCTCTTCATATCTCCTTATGTTCAATAATACATTTTTTATGTGCATGAACATATTCAACAGGATCTTCAATAGTAATCAGATGTTTCTCATAATTGGTATTAATATAGTCAATCATAGCTGCTAGTGTAGTTGATTTTCATGAACCTGTTGGTCAAGTAACCAGGATAAGACCTTGTCACACCTTACAAACATTCTTATATATATCTGGTAAGTTAAAATCATCAATATTAGGTATTTTTGCACTTAATAGTCTTAGAACTATCATATAATTAGACATCTGAAATGATATATTTCCTCTAAATCTTCTAGGTCAATGACTAAAAGAAAAATCCAAGTTCTTCTCTTTTACTAATTTATCATGCTGTTCTTCAGTAATAAGTGATTGAGCAAATTCCATAGTATCTTTCCACTTGAGTTTATCTATTCATTCATCAATCCTCATGATTTCACCTCATATTTTAATTCATGGATATGTTCATACTGTAATATACATATCACTTCACTCATTATCAATCATTACTTGAAGAAGTTGATCTTTCACCTCATGGTCCTTTTTAATAATGTCACTGTTACTCATAAAAAAATAGTTATATATAATATCTTACTACTATATATAACTATTCTTTTATTATTTTATCAACTTTTTATGCTAATTTTTCCTTTTTTCTTCTAGCAATTGTATAATATGTATTTATAATAAATGTTAGCATTATCAAAACCCAAGTCTCTGCCCCTGTATCTGGTGTTTCATCAGTGCCAAGTGCTATTGATTCTAATTGAGTCGGAATATTGTTAGCAATATCTTCACTTGCTGACAATAATTCATTTGCTAATTCTTTTTCCTCATCAAGTAATTCGCTTGCATTAGAAGAAAATTTATTCAAAATATCTGAATCCTTCATTGATTCTAATAGCTCTTCTTCTAAACTTTTTTCTTCTTCTGAAAGACTTTTAATAACACTCTTCACAGCCTTTGTTGCTGAGCTTTCATTTTTCTCTTCACTACTTTCCTTTATATCTTCTACATCTTCCATAATTCATCATTCTAAAATCTCTGTACTAAAATCATAAATTCCTCATTCAATAGTAATTTTTGATCAATCCTCTCATTCTATAAGAGTTAATGTAGCAACATATTTACTTGTATCTTCTAAATTATTTCATAGTATAAAGTCTACTTTTTTAGCATCTCATGAGAGAACTACCTTTTTTATAGGAACATTTCTATAGAATTTAAATTCTAAATCATCTTCTAATATATCATCTATAAAATAGATTTCTAAGTTTTGTGAATCTGTGATAATAATTTTATTAATTCATTGAAAATTTTCATCAGTATCATCATTTTTTAATTCTACACCAGTAATTGTATCTTTTATATCAAGTTCCATACTTCATTCAATTCATGAAATTGATAGTATTGAATAAGAACTACTTTTTTGAATTGGTGTAGCTAGTTTTACAAGTACTTTTTTTGCTTCTCAATCAACTCTTACCGCATCTTCAATTTCTATATCTTGGTATATTCTTAAATCACTTGTTCTATCATTTCATTCTAATTTGATATCTTTATCAAAAGAAATTTGAACTTCATTAGATGATTTTGGTGTAACATTCATCATTGTATATCATTCATCTTCAGCATGTGATGACCTTACTGATAATACTACTGTAAGTATAGCGGCAATTATCACAAGTATCTTTCTTAAATATTTCATAGTATCTCACTCTTAATAATTAAAGTTTTGTTTTGAGTACATAAATATTAAAACACAGATTTGACATTATGTCAAAAAATACACAAAAAATACTTAATTATCTTAATTAAATGAAATTTTTCACACATGTAAAGTACTTATATATAAACAAAAAAGCACTTTTATTATTGAGTGCTTTATATTGTATAATGAGTATTATTTTTTCATCTCTAGGTAAGTCTCAAGAATAATTTGAGCACTTATATCATCTCTTTTTTCCATATAATATTTTCACCCTAACTGGCTTTCAGCTGTTTGAGCCTCATGTGTAGAAAACCTCTCATCTATTCACACAATATTCATATTTGGAAATAAAATCTCTAATTTTTGAATAAATTTTTTGGTCTTTTCAAGCTGATGAAGTCTCTTATTATATAAATCATATGGGAGTCATACAACTATTTCATCAACACTACACTTCTGTATATATTTCTTAATAGAGTTGATAATAGTGTGACGTTTGATAATCTCTTTTGGAATACTTATACCATTCACTTCAAGTGCTATCCCACAATTTTTATTTCACAGGTCTATCGCTAATGCCGTCATAAATAAAAGATTATTGTATATCTGCTTCAACTACAGCTGTAATTTTTGCCTGAGCATCCTTTCAGAGCTTGATATAGATAAAAGACTCCCCAATTTTTTTAATATGTCCACTTGGGAGCGAAATATGCTTTTTAGTAATTTCTACCTTATATTCCTTTTTAATAACTGATATTATTTCCTTTTCTCATATTCATCCAAACACTTTGCCATTCTCTGATGTTTTTAGAGTGAAATGTATTTTTTTTCCATTTAATACCTGAGCTATTTCATGTCTTTTTTCAATAAGTTCTCTGACATGTTTATCTTCTTTCTTCCCCTGTTGCTTGATAGCAGATAGTACTGAAGGAGTTGCTTCAACAGCATATCAGCCTGGAAACAAAAAATTTTGAGCATATCATGGCTTTACTTCTTTTACTTCTCAAGGATGCCCAACATTTACTACATGTTTTTTAAACAATACTTTCATATATACTTGATTAATAAAATATTCTGATGAATGTATTAACCCATCCCCATTCAGGTACTCAGTGTTCCCCAGCGAAGCAAGGGTATCCCTTAAATCTAAAGGGAAGAGAATTTAATCTCTCTATTACACTTCTACTACTTCTCACTCACCTTCCACTGGTTCAAGTTCTTCAATAGAAATCCTGTATCCTGTTAATTCTGAGGCTAGACTTACATTCACTCCATTTCTTCATACAGCCTTTGCTCTTTCTCAATGTGGAATATACGCAATAATACTTTCATCATCATTTTGAGCTACCTTCACTACATTAGCAGGCGAGAGAGCTTTTTTAATTACTTCTGATATGTTTTCACTATTTGGAACAATATCAATCTTTTCACCTGATATTTCTTCCATTACTGCCTTTACTCTCATTCATTTTGGTCAAATAAGAGTTCCTACTGGATCAATTTCTTCATAGCTAGTAGATACAAGCATTTTAGTCTTCACTCATGGACTTCTTACAACTCTGTCAATTTCAACAATACCTTCTGCTATTTCTGGAACATGTTCAGCAAAAATTAGTGGTACTAATTCTTTTCTTTTCCTAGATAACACTACTTTTGGTGCTGAATTTTCTTCATGACTTACTTCAGCAACATATAAATAATATCTCTGTTGTGACATATAATTATCTCTTGAAACCTGTTCTCCTTTTGGAAGCACTACTTGATTTCCATTATAATCAAATAATACCTTTCATCATTCAACAATTTCAACCTTTAGACTCACAATAGATCATTGCTTATCTTTAAATAGTTCATAAATCTTTTCTTTTTCTGAGTCCCCTAATTTCTGAATAATTACCTGTCTTGCTGCTTGAGAAGCAATTCTCCCAAAACTTTCTCATCCATCTTTCATGACTTCTTCTGTCATATCAAGCTCTATTACATCTCATTCAGAAAAGTCTTCAGCATCTTCTCATAACTCCTCAAAACTAATCTCCAATCATGGATTAGTCACTTCTTTCACTACAGTTTTCTCAATTGAAACTTCAATCTCATATTTTTCAAAATCAAGGTTTACATTTACTTTCTCATCTCTTGAGTTTGAATAATCTTTTTTATAAGCAGTTTTTAGTGCTGCTTCAATAATTTCTTTAATTTTTTCTTCTCCAATTTTTTTCTCTTTAGCAATCATTTTTATTCCTGCTTCTATAGCTTTTAAATCTAACATATCTTATGTATTAATAATTATTTATTATCCCCCTCTGTCCGTTGGACATCTCCCCCCTTAAGCCTAAGGGGAGAAATAATTTTGCAGTCTTTTTTTCTAAAAGAAAACGAGTAGTTCCGAATGGAACCCTCGTTTGTCTATATATAGAATATGTATATTTGCTGATTTTGCAAATTTATATTTACAACTTTTCATCTTGTTATTCACCTCTACTTCAGTTATTTTTTAACATTTTTCTACCCTTTCGCCATACTCTTCAAAATATTCTCTTTTATATTACTTAACTCCAAGTCACACAACGAGTCATCTCAATACTTTTTTTCAAAAAACAAAATCACCTATCTAAAACAAATAATTGAAAAAAAAATACTCTCATGCTATTTATAACATTCGTCTATAGGTATTATTTGGTTTACTTTTTTTTGTGTGATACTATACAGTTGTCAGTTAAGAAAGAGTCGAGAAGAAAGTATAACTTTCATCACACACTCTCTTCTCCTCTCTTACTGAA
>CALDZW010000154.1 GCA_937944175.1 uncultured Candidatus Altimarinota bacterium | reverse complement strand
CCACCTAAAAAAGAATTATGAGATTATGCTTTTGGATGTTTTGTTTTATCAAAAGAACTGAAGAAAAATCCTGCTCAGATTGCATGAGAGTTATCTGAGATACTAAAAAATGAAGATCTTATTGAATCAGCTGCTATGGCTTGACCATATATTAATATAAAAGTAGATAAATTGAGCTTCACTAAACAATTTGTGGATTTTATTGATTCAGATATGTATTGAAAGAAAATGTGCCTATGAGAATGAAAGACTATTTATATTGATTATGTATGAGCAAATGTGTGAAAACCACTTCATATAGGTCACATGTGTACACCAAACCAATGACAGGTGCTGATTAATGTGTATAAGAAATTATGATATGAAGTTATTTCAGATTCTCATATTTGAGATTGGGGGATTATTTTTTGAAAACTCATTGTTGCTTTCAAAAAATATTGAGATGATAAAAAACTTCTGAAAAATGCAGTAGAGCATTTATTTGAATTATATGTTCAAATTAGTTCAGAAGCTGAAAAAGATGAAAGTTTAGAACAACAATTTAGAGATGAATTTAAGAAATTATCAGAAGGTGATAGTGAGAGTGCAGAGTTATGGAAGAGTTTTACAAAGGAGAGTATAATGGCTATGAACATTCAACTAGCTAGAATGAATATTTTTCCTCAATATAATATTTGAGAAAGTTTTTATGAATGAATAGGTCTGCCAAAAATGGAGGAATATCCTGATTTAAGTGTCTCAATGAAAGAGATAGTTCATGAATTAAAAGAGAAGGGTATTGCAACAGTCACTAATAATGATGATGGAACACAGTCAATCTGAGTACATTTTAGTGATGAAAGTAAGATCCCAAGTTGCATTTTGCAAAAAAAAGACTGAACTCATGGGTATCTTGCTTCAGATCTTGCTTCAATTAAGTATAGAAAAGAGAATTGGAATTTAGAAAAGATTATTTATTTTGTTGATGTGAGACAACAACTCCATTTTAGACAATGTTTTGAAATAGCTAAAATGGCTGGTTGGTTATGAGGTACTGGAATAACACATGCTCACAATGGATTTATCAGCTTGAAGGATTGAGCCATGAGCACAAGGATGTGAAAGATTATCAAACTGGAGAAGTTATTAGATGAATGACAGGAAAGAGCTAAAAAGATTATTCTAGAAAAAAGAGATGATATCTGATGAGAAGAGTTAGAAAAGTTATCTGATATTATTTCAATTGGAGCGATTAAATATGGATATTTAAAGAAAAATAGGGAGTCAGATATTATTTTTGATTGGGATGAATTTATGAGTTTTGAATGAAATTCAGGTCCATATATTCAGTATGCATATGTGAGAGCTCAGAAAATTTTACAGAGAGCAGATATAAAATTAGGAGCTGCAAATCTACAGACTTTAGAAAATGTCTGATTTCAAACTTGAGAAGAGATTGAACTTGCAAAGTTGATTATGAATTTTAAAAACATTTTAGTTGAAACTACTGAAGGGAATTATCCACATATTCTTGCAGGATATTGCTATAGTCTTACAAAAGCATTTAGTAGCTTTTATTCTTGAGTTCGAGTGTATGATGAGGAAAATGAACAGCTAAAAAAATTACGTCTAATTTTGGTAAAGAGTTTTGGTGATACATTGAAGGAATGATTTGAATTATTGTGAATTGAAATGCCAGAAAAGATGTAATAAAAAAATCCCAATTGGGATTTTTTTAGTCTAAATGTTATTCAGAGAAGTCATTTACAGGGTATGGAATTCATTGATTAGGTATTTTTGTATTAATTACTCAGGCTGTGATAGTTTGTTCATCTCAATTATTTAATACAACACTTCATGATCATATTAGTGTTGAAGGGCATTTATCTTCATCTTCATAACATGATGCCTCATCATAGGATCATGTTATTTTAGTTATGTATACATCACTATTATCTTTTTTTACAGTATATGCTATATTATAATCATTTCATCTAGTATTGGCAGAGGCTTTTTTATAAATTGCATATACATATCTTCATACTCATTTTGAAATAAATTTCTCATTTGTAGTCTTCTCAACAACATCTCATAATTCTGGATCATATAGATCCTTAGTTAAATACTTTTTTCCAAGAGTCTTTTGTGAAATTGTTCATTTAGAACCAATTTGTGTACTTGCTAATGTTCAACTACCAAAGACCATTCATCCTCATTTTGTGAGTGCATTAACAATTGTACTAACTTCTTGTCAATCATAAGTTACTTGTATTGTGTTTGAAGGTTGTGCTGTTGAGCCAGTATACCCCCATAGATTTGCATCACTATATCAATCAGTTGGAGGAAAGTAATTGTTATCAGCCTTGTACTGCTGAAGTGCTGTTTCAATTGTAGAAATATCACTGATCTTTCTTCCTCATACTGCTTTATCAACAGCTCATCAAAAATTTTGGTAGGCAACTACTGATATAATTGCTAGAATTGTTATAACTACGAGTAACTCAACTAATGTAAAAGCTCATTTCTGCATGTTTTTCATAAGTATATGTTTAGGTGTAAAAGGAAAGCACAATATGCCCTTCTTAATAAGCAATATAAGAAATCTAGATTGATTGTAAAGAGGATTTGCGAAAAAGATAATGACTAATCTAATAATATATATTTAATATATTATTATACTATATTTATGTGAAATAGATAGTTTTATTTATCCAGAATTCATATATTAAATATGGATAATTATGGTAAAAGCTATATAATATAAGAATATATTATTATATTTTGTATATATGAACACACAGAGTGAAAATACTCATGAGAATGAATATGTTAAGATTGATAAAAGGGTCGAACAGATAATAAAGAAAACAGTTACATACCTGACAATTTTTGATAAAAAGCATATTAGAGAAGAAATATTGAAAGCATATCATTTTGCAAGAGATGCACATGAATGACAATATAGACTTTCAGGAGATCCTTACATTTCACATCCAGTAGATGCAACTCGTATACTATTGTCACTGAATCCAGATATGTATACAATTCAAGCATGTATACTTCATGATGTTGTTGAGGATACTGAAAAAACTTTAGAAGATATTGAGGCTATATTCTGAAAGGAGGTTGCCTTTTTGTGTTGATGAATGGAAAAACTCTCTAAGGTTCGTTATACATGAGAAGATAGGAATGTATGAAGTTTGAGAAAAATGTTTATTGCCATGGCACAAGACCTGAGAGTTGTATTTATTAAACTCTCTGACAGAATCCATAATATGAGAACTCTGAAATTTCATCCAAAAAAACATAAAAGACAAAGGATTGCACTAGAAACACTTAATATTTATGCCCCTATTGCTGATAGGCTCGGACTTTTTGGACTAAAAAATAGCCTGGAAGAAGAGTGTTTTAAAATACTTCATCCAAAATCATACAAAAAACTAAAAAAAGAACTCAAAGAAATGAAAGAGAGTAGGGAACTGTTTATGAAACATGCAGAAGCAGAAATTATGAAAGTCTTAGATACAGACCCAGATTTGGTGTATAAGATTGATTATAGAGTAAAATCTTTGTATTCAATTTTTAAAAAAATGCAAAAAAAATGACTTGAAAATCCAAAATCTTTATATGATATTTTTTGAATTCGTATTATAGTTACAGATATAGAAGATTGTTATAAAGTACTTGGAATGACTCATAATCATTGGACCCCTCTTCCACAAAGGTTTAAAGATTATATAGCTTTACCCAAACCAAACTGATATAAATCACTTCACACTACAGTTGTAGGGCTTCTGAAAAAGAACCAAAAACAACCAGCTGAAATTCAGATTAAAACATTTGAGATGATGGAGTATGCTGAGATTTGAGTGGCCGCTCACTTTGAATATAAAGAAAAAGGAAGCAAAATATCAGATGATATCAGTTGGGTAAAAGACTTGAAAGACCTGACTGAGAGCTTGGAAAATAATGATTTCATGACGTCACTAAAAATTGATGTATTTAACGATAGAATTTTTGTTTTTACCCCAAAGTGAGAAAGTATTAATCTTCCTTCATGATCAACTCCAATTGATTTTGCATATCATCTCCATTCAGATTTGGGAGATCACATATCTATTGCAAAAGTAAATTCTAGTGTGTATCCTCTTGATAAAGAATTACATAATGGTGATATTATTGAAATTGTTACTGATAAGAATAGAGCTCCTAATCCTTTTTGGCTCAGTTTTGTGAAGACATCAAAAGCACGCTCTAGAATAAGGAGCTTTTTAAAAAAAGAGGATAAGGAAATGCATAGAGAAAGGGGGAGGGAAGTGATGAATAGATATTTGGAAAAATCAGAAATGTGATTATTGGATAAGGATTTTTCTTTATTAAAAGTGATTGATGGAAGGTCCTTGAATATAGAGGAAAGATTTCAACTGCTGGAACAAGTTGGAAACTTCTCAATTACTCCATCAAACCTCATGAAGAGAATATTGAGAAGTACTCAATGATCAATTTTAAAAACTAAGAAGGTATCACCATCAACACTGCATGTAAAACAATTAGATAATTGAGAAAGTGAAAAAAGAATAATTGTTTGATGAGACAAAGATTTAGAATATAAATTATGTTATTGCTGTAGAAGAAGGATTCCTCAGCGTATTGTTGGTCACATTAATGCTAAAGGTATCATAACTATTCATAATAGGATATGTAAGGTATTGGAAAGTGTCAATAAGCAACGTCTGCTCCCAGCATATTTAGAATGATATGAACAATCATCAATTTTAGCTGATATTAAGCTGATAATCACTAATAAAATTTGAATCCTTTATAGAATTACTCAGATAATTATGGAAATGTGAATGAATATTGAAGAAATTCATTCTCAGAAACTACCATCAGGTGAAGTAGAAGTCATTCTTTTAATGAGGATATTAGAATATGACTATCTACTAGTAGACAGGCTTATTGAAAGAATACACCTTCAACTTGAGGAGGACCTTATTTCAAAAACAGTAAGGTCAATGAAATGATAATCTAAAAAACACTTCCAATATATATTGGAAGTGTTTTTTAGATTATATTATTTTCTGATACCTAGATCAGCAAGAATTTCTTCATACTTAGCAGGAGTTTTCTTCTTTAAGTAGTTTAACATTTTTCTTCTTTTAGCTACCATAAGCATGATTCATCTTCTTGAATGATTATCTTTTTTATGAATTTGAAGGTGATTCTTTAAATTCTCAATTTCATGAGTTAAGATTGCAATCTGAACTTCAGGAGAACCTGTGTTACCATCTGATCAACCAAACTTTGCAACTAATTTTTTTTTGTCTTCTTTTGTAAGAGCCATAACAAGTATTTTTATGTAATAAAATGTATATAATTACTCCAGAAAATACACCAGATGTAATTACTAGAACTAAGTATATAGTAATATTTCTTAATTGCAAAGAATTTGAAAAATGTTTTTGGAATTTTATTTTTCTTGATTAAAATGTTATTTATAAATTACTAAATTATATTTCTAATATCTAAAATTTTAGTGCAAGAATTTCAAACATTTACTTTTGATACATTTAGCTTTGACCCAGAAACGTATGTGGGAAGATTTTATTATAGTTTTGATAAATGATTGGAGGCATTTGAAGAAGTGATTGAGTTTGGGGCACCCTGATTTGAAAAAAACCTTGAAGGAGTTACATTGCCAGTACTGAATAATTTCTTATTTCAAGTTCACTTAGCACTAGGTATAAGTTATTATAAACTATTTCCTACAGTCAATTTGGAAGTGCGTTCGGGTTATTTAGAAGATGATCAATTGGAATTTTGGGAAAAATTTTATAAAAATGGTTTATGAGAATTTTTCATCACCAATGAAATTGACCCTGAAGGATTAGTAAAATTTAAGAATGCAGGTGCTACTGTTGATATGGAAAATATGCAGATGAACAGAAATTATCTCCTCAGTTCCAAGAACTTTGTAAATAAAAAAAGTTTACTTTTATGGTGAGGGGGGAAAGATTCAATAGTTAGCAACTCAATATTAGACCTACATTGATGATCAGAATGAATTAATACAGATGTTGATTTATTTGTATTTTGAAAGAAGGATTCAATAAAGCAAAAGACAGCAGATATTTCATGAAAAAAAATATTTTTTGTAAAAAGACATATCTCAAATAAAATCTTTACTTTAAATAAAGAAGGATACTTTAACTGACATGTCCCAATTACTTGAATAATAGCATTTATTGCAGCATTTTCAAGTTATCTTTATGGATATTCAAATATTATTTTGAGTAATGAACGTTCATCTTCAGAAGCAAATACTGAGTGGAAGTGAATGAATATTAATCATCAATACTCAAAAAGCTTTGAATTTGAATTAGATGTTCATAAATATTTACAGAGATATGTTTCTCAGGGTATTTTGTATTTTTCATTACTACGCTGAATGTATGAATACAAGATAGCTGAGCTGTTTTCAACTCAGGATCAATATTTCACTACTTTTAGTAGTTGTAATAAAAACTTTAGAATACATAAAGATACTAATATTTGAAATCAGAGTCTATGGTGCTGAGAATGTGAAAAATGCGTATTTGTTTTCTTATTACTATCTGGACCTCTCTGACTTGAAAAAGTGATAGAGATCTTTTGAAAAAATGTATTAGATGATGAGTCTCTTTCACAAATACTATTACAAATTATTGGAAAATGAGACCATAAACCATTTGAATGTGTTGGTACGTATGAAGAATCATTATATGCAGCAAAGATGCTTATATTAAAAGAAAAAAATAACCTACCAAAGATACTTGAAAAACATAAAGATACTATTGAGAAAGCATGTGATTTCGAGAAACAAAAAGTACTAAAAAATAAACTTTCAAAAATTTATAATGATCATATAATTCCAGAAAAATTCACTCAATTTTTATAAACAGCTGTAATGAAAAGAAAAGAATCTTATTTTGATAGATACTTTAATGTATTTGATACATATCCAAGGCACTATTTTGTGTTGGTATCTTTTTTTTTAGCATTCTTTATTATAATATGAGAAGTGTTTTCTTATACAGTTCTAGATCATACTTTTTATAAAAAGATAGCAGATGAACAACAAATAGGAGAAGTTAAAGTACCTGTCACAAGGTGAAGTATTATTGCAAGTAATGGAGCTGGCTCAATTCTTGCTACAAGTGTACGTTTGTATGATTTAGCAATTGATCCGACAAGTATAGGAGATAAGGCAAAACTTGTATTATATCTCCGTGATATTGTATACAGGGAAAGTTGTATTTCTCAATCAAAGCAAGACTGTGAAGACAACATATTAAAATTTTTGAAAGTAATTGAGCTTGAGAATTTTCAATTTACAGAAAAAAATATTAAACAAAAGTTGCAAGAATATTTATTAAAACGTATTTCACAAAAAAAAGTTACTAGTGTGCTATTAGTTGAGTGACTTGAATCGGATATAATTGATGATGTTGCAAATCTTAAAATTACATGAATTTATACTAATGAATGAAATATTTATGTAAATCCAGAAGAAATACAAAATAGTGAACTAGTAGCTCAAAAACTCTCTCCAATAATATCATTTCCAAAAGAGTCAATTGTGTATGCAGTTAGAAAAAGAGAAATACGATATATTCCAATACTTTCACGTCTTTCAATTGACGAATCAAGCTCTATTAAAGAGGATATAAAAAATGAGCAAGATGCAGTAAAGAAAGATTTCATTGATATAGAAGAATCTATTTATAAATTTATTGTGTTAACTCCTAACCCTCATAGATTTTATCCAGAGAATAAAATTGCATCTCAGGTTCTTGGATTTGTTGATAATAGTTGAAAGGGACATTATTGAATAGAGTGATATTTTAATGATACACTTAAGGGAGAAGCATGAGAATTAGTCAGTCGAAAAGATATAAAATGAAGAACTATTGATCCAATAGATTTTGATAAAAAGGCCCTTGATCGTGAGGGGGCTATTATTTATACTACTATTGATAAAAATGTTCAAAATAGGGTTGAAGAAATTTTGGAGGAATGAGTCAAGAAATATAAAGCAAACAAAGGAAGTATTGTAGTTATGAACCCCAAAAACTGAGAAATAATTTCAATGGCAAATTATCCAAAATTTGATCCAAATAAGCCAGGGGATGTTTATGAATTAGAGCTTGTTAAGTATAGACAATATCAAAATCCAGCAAATGAGCTTATATGAAGAGGAGTATTAGTTTCTGATTCAAAGAACTGAGAAGAATTTTATTTTGATAGTAAGAAAATACTTCTAAGAAAGGCTGAACGTTTTGAGCTTTCAAACTATGCACTCAAGAAGTATAAGTATAAAAATGATTTTTGAGCAGAGGTCTATAGAAATGCTATTATTAGTGACTTGTATGAACCATGATCAATTATGAAAGCTATAACAATGGCTGTTGGAATTGATTCATGAGAGGTGTCTAGAGAAGATTTTTATCAAAATAGTGGACCTCTTTATATTGATAGTTTTAAGATATCTGATGTTTCGTCGGCTTGTTTATGATTTCACACATTTGGTCATGCGTTAAATTACTCATGTAATGTTTGAATGGTGCGCATCGTTCAAAAAATTTGAAAATCATTATTACACAACTACTTGCAAGAATTTTGATTTTGAGATCCAACAGATGTAATGCTTGAGTGAGAAGTAGTGCTTCCACTTGGAAATCATGAAAAATGGCCAAAATCAAAATTGTATACCACGTCATATTGATTATGAGTGAGTGTGAATCAGCTACAAATGGCAGTAGCATATTCAGCATTAGCAAATGGAGGATTGATACTACGCCCTAAGATTGTAGAAAAAATTGATTACAAAGATGGAAAGATTGTTGAATTTAATAAAGAAGTTGTCAGAAGGGTTATCAGTAAAAAGACATCTGATATTATGATTAATGCCCTAGTTGATTGAGTCAATAATTGAGTAGCAAAAACATGAAAAGTAGATTGATATTCTATTGCTGGTAAAACATGAACGTCTCAAATTGCATATAAGTGATGATATGAAAGTGGATATATACCATGATCAACAAATGCTTCGTTTGCATGATTTTGACCAGCACAAGATCCACAATTTGTGGTAATTGTGAAACTTCATCGCCCAAGAACAAATAATTATTGATGATCAACAAGTGCGTTTATTTTTGCAGATGTTGCAAAATATCTTCTTGATTATTATAAAATTCCTAAATTACAGAATACACCATAGTAAAATTACACCATTTTTTTGCAAAATGACATAAAATATAGTAAAGTTATATTAGTATAATATAACTTTTTTTTATGTCTGAAGGAGGAGAAGAAAGAGCATTTATTTCAATAGAAGAATGACTGACTGCAAATCAAAAAACCAATTTGAATGTATCAGTTTGATTGTTGAGTTTTTCTACTATGGTATTTCACTTTGCTGCAGTGTACTTTTTTACACTGCAGTTAGGCTCACTTGCTATGGTGTGAATATTTTTATGACTTGGGAATTTCTTTGCATTTTTGTTTGATGTTCCAGTATGAATACTACAATATTATTTTAAATCAAGAACACTACTGATTTTTTGAGCAATTTCACAGGTAATTGCAATGCTCATTTTTGCAAATTTCATTTTTTGAGTGACTGATTTGTTTGTAAGTGCTGCATGAGAATGAGTAGAATGAATTGCTCTTATTGAAACTGTATTTGATATTTTTATCTGACAAGGACTTAATTTATTGTTGTTAGTAGTAGCAGCAATGTGTTATTGATTCACAAGAGAAGTAAATGATATCACTCTTCTCTCTTATGTTCTTAATAATGCCAGTCCATCACAATATCAAAGTATCATTGCACAAAACAACTTATTCTTTTGAGTGGGATCATTATTCTGATTGATAATATCATGAACCATTCTTACTTTTAATCCAAAGCTCATAATATTTTATATATTAGCAATTATCTTTGCAGGAGCATTTATTTCATTGAAATTCTTTGATTCAAAAGAAAAGGTTGTACAGTTATCAGATATTAAAAAATTCAAAGTATATTTTGACAAAAATGGTATTCAGAAAGCTAAAAATGATATTACTGATAACCTAACAGATACTACAGGAGAGCTCTATGATACTGTGCGTTCAGTAGATCTTAAAGAAGTACTTTGAAAAACTAAGTATATATTCATGCGTCCAGTTTCAATGAAATCTAAGATGATCTCCCCATGAGAACTTATTTCAAAAACAAAAACAAGCTTTACAGATATTTATGAAACACTTAAATATGCAAAATCAACATCACTTATAGTATACTGGTCATTTTCTATGGTACTGACATTTGGTTTCTGGGATACATTTGCTTCAACTTTTTTGATTGATTTCCTTGAAATACTCAAACCAGGATGGAGTTATGTACTCCTTTGAGCTATTGCTATTCCTGCATTTGCTACTCAAGATTTATTTTGAAAACTAGCAGACAAGGTCTGAGCCTATAGTATTGCTAATATCTGATTAGCAGTATCAGGATCATCACTTATTCTCATGTGATTGTTTTGAGAATGAGTAAACTTCATGATATTTCTTGTTTTAGCCTTAGCTAATTCAATATGATATGCTATATGTATGAGTTTATCAGTAGCTGTGTTTTTAGAATCATATAACAAAAGTTATGCTGACAAGAATAAACTCACAGAAGTAGACTCAAATGCATCAGCCGCTCCTATGAAGATTCTTCAAAATCTAGCCAATGTAGTATGACTGGTATTTTGATGATTGATTCTCAAGATAGTCTGATATGGATGATTCTTCTTCATCTTCTGAGCCATGGTTATCTGACTGCTTGCGTGGAGTTTGAAGAGTAAGAAGAGTATTAAGAATTAATATTAATGAGAGTGTAAACTTTAAGCTTTAGATAGCTATTTAGAGTTTCATTGGAGTTTACTAATTATATGTGAAACTACACTCTTCAGAGCATCTTGCTCTCAATCTTTGAGTTTATCATCAATATCATCCTCAAGTTCTTTTATTTGTTTTTCAGCATGTACTTCAGCAGCCCATCTTCAATGATTTGTATCTGTTCTAGCATTGTGTTGTGTAGAGATTTTTACTTTTGGTGTAGTCATATTTTTTAAATAAAAAAATAATATTTTTAGATATTATTCTTCTTTTTTTGTGTGTTATTTTAAAATGGTGCCAAGTGCGAGATTTGAACTTGCGACACAAGGATTTTCAGTCCTCTGCTCTACCAACTTTGTTGCACTTTCTGGCTAAAAATAAGGGTAAACTTGAGTTTTTCTTGCTTGTAGGAAGCTTTACTTTAAAAATACAGTGAATAAAGGATTTCCTTATCGAGCTACTCACTTATTATATTAACATCTTTCAATTCGTAAAACTTTTTTGCAAACTTTTGACTTGAATAGCCCCCCGGAATAGCCCCCCTATGTATGGGTGAATGATGATGCTTGGAATTGCCTATAGGGTATCTCTTTCTAAAAAAATTAAACTTTTAAGTATATCCTTACTTTCTCAAACATTTTTCTATGTCATTTGGTGTTTGGATGTAATCAATCCTCTAAATCATCTTTCTCCATAATTCAAAACATATCTATAAACTCCAAATTATTTTGTTTACAAGCATTTTGAAGAATGCTATTGTATTCTTGTATATTTTTATTGAGAAATAGGTGCTCTCATTCAACATCACTATTGATTACATCTTCATCTACATTAATATTAGAAACAAGAATTATCCTTTGTATTAATTTGTCTTGTTTACATTGCTTGATAATACTTTCAATGTTCATTGAGAATTGTTCTTTTGATACTCTTGGTTTTCATGTGGACTTTATTATAGAGCAGTCATTTATACCTATAGCTATAACAATCATACTTTCTTTCTCTTTTCAAGGTTCTCTTCTTGAGCAGGCATCAAAAAAGTGTTGGAATATTTTAAGGATGTTTTCACTTGTATATGCTGATACTCAATAATTTATCAGCATATAATCATATCCATAGTTTTTCCATAAATATGTTTTCAAAATATTTATCCAGCCTCATGTTTCATAATCCCAAAAGCCCTCACAAATACTATCTCAAAATACTACTACTCTCATAATTTATTGATTATTAATAGCCTTTAGGTCTCCATTTAATATAAAAGGTTTTAATCCCTCAATTTCAACTGTATTAGGTTGCTCAGGTATTGAATTGAGTACATAAGTACTTTTTTTCAAAGCATATGCAAAAGCCATTTCTAAAAAGGTATTAGCTCAGATATAGTCTTTAATATCACCTTTTGTATAATTAGCAACAAGAATAGCATCAGAATTTCTAATTTTTTCTAAATGCCTATCAATGAAATGTTGTTTCATATCTGATTGTTCCTTTCTATTTAATTTTGAATAATCTGTTCCAGTTCACTCTTCACTTGGTGTAAAAACTTTGAAACCTAAACTTTTTAATTCTTGTTCTAGGATTTTGATTTCATCAAAGAATACCATTGAGCCACAAATTGTAATTGTTTTCATATTGATATGAGGGAGTTATTTAATATTGATTATTTTTTAAAAATAGTTCTGTAAAAGGTATTTGCTTCTCAATATTTTCAAGAGCTATTTTATCATGTTGTAAAAGTTTTATTTCATTTAATTTATTTGGTGAAACAAATTGTACATCAGAACATTTTTCAGGCTCTCATATTTGCACTTTTCAAGTATAGCTGTTCACCTCAAAGTAAAAATCAAAGTACTCTCTTCCATCTTCAAATCTCCTGTGAACAGTATGTTTTAGTTCTACATCTGTTTCTTCTACTCAAATAGTAAGTTCTTCATATATTTCTCTTTTAAGTGCTTCAAAGACTGTCTCTTGTCCATCCATGTGACCAGCAGGGATTTGATACCTTCATACAAATCAGCTTGCCTTTTCTCACCTTTGAGCAACAAGTACATCTCAACTATTATTTCTAATAATTCCATATACAGAAGCATGATAAAGAGGTTTTCTCATAGTTTTTTATTTACTTTAGAATAAAATCTTAGTTAGTATAGTGGAATATTTAGAAATATAAATACATTCTTTTATGAAATCCATATATCCCCAACCTCTCTCCAGAAAAATATAAAAATGAAAGCCCCATAAAAGATAAATTACAGCCTATTATTTAGCTTCTTTTTCTCTTTAAGAGGATTGTATTGTATTCAATGATAAAGTCTCTATATGGGGCAAGAAATGGGTGTTTTAGACTATATGTTATTGCTTAGTTTATAGTCTTTTTTATTCATTTTAAGTGAAATCATAAGTCTTCAACTTCTCTGATTAAGAGGAGCATTTTTATGGCTATTTCATTTAGTCATTCTTGCTCATACTCTTTGAATAGTTTTTCTGTTATATATGTTTCTGTTAAGAACCTATCAAAGAATACTTCAGCATTATCTAATTCTCATATCTCTTGATATGCTACACCAGCTATTATATAGAATGCTTTTCTTTTTTCATCATCAAGTTCTTCCAAAAAATCAAGATTAATTTGTCAGACTTGTTTTATGACCTCATGAAATTTTTTTTCTTGTAGTTTCTGAGTAAGTGAGTTTAATATGGCTATTGCAACTATATGGGAAGAGTTATCAATGGTGGTGGCTTCTTCATGATTATTAGATTGGTCTTTATCTAGTAAGGTTGTTTCTCCTTGCAGGTTATTACTTCTTTTTTGAAGTTTTCATATTGTTCCAAATAAAAGAGGAAGAATAAGTCCATAGAAAACAG
>CALDZW010000153.1 GCA_937944175.1 uncultured Candidatus Altimarinota bacterium | reverse complement strand
TATTTCAAATATGATGAACAGCAGTGAAAATTTTATATTTGTTCAAATGCCAGAAGAAATCACTCACAGCATGTAATGAGTAATGAGCACGTAGCCTGGAGTATTTTAGACACCAATAAGTATTCATTAAAAGATGGAGACAAGAAGTGACTGCAGTTTCAATGAATATCTAGAGTATTAACATGAAAAGAAAAAGCAGAAATTCATAAAAAGTATTTTGAGGAATTTGATAGTCTTGAACATATGAATGAAATCAATCAAGAACTCTATGAATGTAACCCAACACAAGTGAAAATATGGGATGAAGAGAAGTATGGTTGAGAGTGAAAAGTACTAGCAGTATAGAGACATAATAAAAAAGATATTTCATGATGAAATATCTTTTTTATTATGTAATTTTTTTGATTATAAGAGCAACCACTTTAATCCAATAAATAGACTTCATGCGAGAAATGCAGCAGCTGGAACGGTGATGAGCCATGCAGCAAATATTTTTCACATCAGTCCTCTTTGTACGTATTTCTCTCATGTAATGTTTGATTTCCTGTCAAGGTATTCTCTCAATAGTCATACTCCGATTACTCATCAAATAGCAATATGTGTTGAGCTTACTGGAAGTCCAAGTTGAGAAGCAATAATGACCGTAAGGGAAGCTGCAAGAGCTATGGCAAATGCTCTAATTCTGTCTAATTTTGTGATTTCAGTTCACACAGTTTTTATAATTCTTGGACCAAAGAGTACTAATCAAATACTCAGACCAAAACCTCAAATAGCTAATATCCAAAGGGGAATTCATACTTTTCAAGAAACATCTCAACCACTCATAACTGTATCATAAATAGCCGCCATCGGACCAATAGCATTAGCAACATCATTGGCTCAGTGAGCAAATGAGAGAAGCAGCACAGAAAATACAAGAGGAACGGTAAAGAGCTTACATACTTCTTCTCTCGTGTTTGAAGCAATAATTTTATTTGCTAGCATCATTTTCATGATGAAAAACACACAAATAGCTATTCAAAAACCAACAAGTGATGCTGTCATGAATTCAAGCTTTATAATTTTTTTGAGTCATTTAAGTATCAAGTAGGTACTAAAAGACCATGACATGATGGCTACAAAGAATGGAACCCATGTTCTAGAGGCACTAATCATATCTGTTTTAAAGAGAATGGTTTTCTTGATTCAGTAGAGAAAGAGTGCTGCAATAATTCACCCAAGTACAGGTGATATTACCCATGAAGCTGCAATTGTTCACATAGTTCCCCATGACACAGCTGCCATTCAAAGACTTGCAATTCATGCTCCCATTACTCATCATACGATTGAATGAGTTGTTGATACTGGTGCTTTCAAATAGGTAGCTAGATTAAGCCAGAGCGCTCATGCAAGGAGGGCTGACACCATGATAATTACAAATATCTCACCTCAGTCAGCTCAAAATGTAGCATTCACTCATGATATATCAATAATTCATTTCTTAATAGTGCTGACGACATCTCATCCAGCAATTACGGCTCAAGAAAACTCTCAAATTACTGCTATAATAAGTGCTTGTTTGAGTGTAATCGTTCCAGATCATACAGCAGGTCACACATTATTAGCTACATCATTGGCTCATATATTCATGGCCATATAGAGTCCTATACCAATAGCAAGAGCTATATATGCATTATCAAATAACAAATACCCAAATACTACTCCTAGAAATATTATTAGACTACTAGAAAGTACCTTCATGTTTTTATAGACTTACCAAGTAAAGCCTCCTTTATATTAAGGTATGTATTTATGCTCATAAGTAAAAAGTTTTCGTGAGTTTTTTACGAAGTTTGTTATGGAGAGAACTAATTTGTTATATTAAAGGTACTGATACTATTTTCAAAAATTTGCTTTGTAA
This sequence comes from uncultured Candidatus Altimarinota bacterium, assembly GCA_937944175.1. Classification (GTDB taxonomy): domain Bacteria; phylum Patescibacteriota; class Gracilibacteria; order BD1-5; family UBA6164; genus CALLPO01. Next base: position 4,273 of record CALDZW010000153.1, on the reverse strand, counting down.
TTATCTCTGGAGTCTCATCTCTGAGCTCAATAATCTTATCAAGCACATATTGAGTAAATGCAGGTTCATTTTCCTGTTTTCACCTATGAGGAGCTGGAGTCAGATAGGGAGCATCAGTTTCTACAAGAATATTTTCAAGTGGTATTTTTTTTGCTGTCTCTTGGATCTCTTTTGCTGAATTGAAAGTCACTATTCAAGAGAAGCTTATTTTGCACTCAGGAGCAAATTCTATGAGCTGCTGAGCATAAGTGTAATCTTCACTATAACAATGGAAAATGAAATTCTTAAAATCTTGTTCTTTAAGCACTCTTAAAATGTCTGTTTTTGATTTTCTGTTGTGAATAATCAGTGGAAGGCTTTTAGAATCAGCAAACATAATGTGAGCTCTGAAAAATATTTCTTGATAACTTTTTATTTGATCTTTTATACTTAATAAGTGCTTATCTTTATCCTGATCAGATAGATTACTATATCATGACTCTGACATATTTGTCTTGAGCATATCGTATGCTAATGATTCAAGCCAATGAAAATCAAAACCTGTTTCTCAGATTCCAATAATGACATCTGAATTCTCTCAGTAGAGTCTTTCAAAGATATCAAGAGTGGTAGCAATATCTAAGAATTCTTTTTTTCAATCAACCGTTTCAATAATGTCACATGGGTGAATTCAGATTGTTGCATAAACAAAATCATATTTTTTTGCTAATTCTATTGATTGCTGAGAGGTAGTAATATCTATTCAGATGCAATTTAAAAAATCTCAAGATTGTTTGAAATTCTTGAGAATCTCATCTTGAGACTTAGTTTTTGATAAGTATGGGTGACAGTGAGTATCGTAGAGCATTATTAGAAAGTCATTCAGCTAGTAGTAAGTTGATAATTTGTACTCGTTCCATCAGTGAAATTAGCATTTGTTATATTTACGTGTTGAGTAAGTTTTTCTTGTTTTGAAACATAGAAGTTGGCAATCTCTTGACCAGCTGATATACTTTGCATTTCAGAAAATGTCAGAATAAGGGTAGCAACTCAAGGAGTATTTTCTATACGTGTAAGCTCTAGACCATTGATATTACTAAACGTATCTAGGAGTTCTACTTGCTCAGGATTATAGACAATTCCAAGTGAGAGAGTTTCTACTTGGTCCAAGGTATCTCAAGCTCTGATACTCATGATATGACTATCAGATCATTCTTTTTTTTCTAGGTATATATCAGCTTTTTGTTCTACTGGAGCTGAAGACTCTAATACATTAGTTTTGAGCTGATTTCCATATTGTCCATTTAATACAAAAGTATTTACTCAAAGAGCCACTATTAAAGCAGCAGCAACAAATCCTAATCTATGAATAAGTTGGTGTTTCTCAAATTGTTTAAATACCTTTGCTTTTTTAATTTTCAAAGGTCATTTCTTAAATTTTTTATCTTTTTTCCCCATGTATATAAACGTAAAGAAATACTAATTAATTACTCTCAATATTACAGATTTTCTGACTATTTGCAAAATTTAGTACGCTAATTTTTATACTATTTCTAGCCTAAAAGTCAATGATCATCAAGAGTTTCAATTTGTGCTGAATTCAGTATTTTTTGAAGATCTGTACTTGAGAAATTTTTAAGATTTTCTACATTTCCATATTCTTTAAGAATTTTTTTTCTAGTAATAGGGCCAAATCAAGGAAGAGATTCTAGTATATTTTTTTTCATAGATTTTATTCTAGAGTCTCGATTGAATGTTATTGCAAATCTATGAGATTCATCTCTAATTTTTTGTACCAATTTCAATTCTTGAGAATCTTTGGACAGAAGAATAGGAGCTGATTCTCATGGAAGAAAAAGTTCTTCTTCTCTTTTTGCTATTCAGACTAGTTGGAGTTTAGAAAGAAGATCTATAATCTTTTGATTATCTGTAGGGATATCCTCTTGTGGGTGTCAATTTTTATCATCCATTTTATTACTCTTCTGGCTACCCACGAGAGGTACCCCTACACTTTCTTGTAATTCTTTTCTATATTTTTCTAAAATTTCTACTACACTGCTGAGTTGTCATTTTCAACCATCAATGATGATCAGATCTGGAATGGTTCATCTCTTTTGAATCTCTTTAATTCTCCTGGTCATTATTTCTCTCATAGAATTGAAGTCATCAATTTTTCAAACTGATAATTCTTTCACTCTAAATTTTCTATACATTCAGTTAGCTGTTTTTCCATTCTCAATGACACTTCTACTCGCAACTGTATGAGTTCATGATAGGTGACTGATATCATTACATTCAAAGAGAATTTTTTTATTAATACGTTCATATCACAAAATATGAAGAAGATTTTTCATGTTTTGCTTGGTAAATCACTTAGTAGAAAGGCTAGCTAGATGCTTTTTGTAAGCAAACTCATATAAATTTTTATAACACAATTTGAGTAAATCATGCTTGATTCATATTTGAGGAACTTCATAGTTTCAAATATTTTCAGACAGTATTTTTCATTCAAATGGAAGTATGTATTTTAAATTTTTATCAGTTTCATTTCATTCTACATTAATCTGATCAATTACAGCACATATTACCTCTTGTTTATCTTCTTCAAGTTTGTTTTCAACTTCATACGGATAGAATCACACCATTTTATGATCTCTAATTTTAAGAATTCACACAAAGTGTTTCTCAAATTTTTCTAGATATTGAACAATGTTGGCATCCTTTTCATGAAAATCTTTTACAATCTGATTTTCATGTAAGCTCTCCATTGCTATGAGTTCTTTCTTGAGTTCCTCTGCTTTTTCAAAATTCAGTTCTTTGGCATATCCATGCATTTTTTCTGTCAGTTCTTTTTTCACCTCGCTAAAATTTCATTTCAAGAAATTCCTAATTAGATTAATAGATTCATTATATTCTGTGATTTCTTGCTGTTTTAACAAACAAGGTCAGCTGCATCTTTTAATGTAATAGTCAAGACAGGGGATTTTAATATTCACATTTTTTATTTTCAATGAAACAGGGTGAACACACAGGTTCACCCCTACAGAATTTTGTTTAGTGGTAGACCTCTGTGTCTGCACTGGATAATCATTTTCAAACACCAAATTACAGCTTCTATATCCAAAGATCTTCTTTGCTGTTTTGAGAATACTTTTCACATAACCAGTAGAAATATATGGTCAGAAGTATTCACCAGTTTTTCACTTAATTCTTGTGGTAATAATTCTTGGAATATTTTCTGATGTAATTTTGATATAAATATGGCTTTTCCCATCTTTCATGAGTATATTATACTTTGGAAGATGTTGTTTTATCAGTGTAGTTTCAAGTATTAAACTCTCTCTCTCAGTATTGGTAATAATAGTTTTAATATCACAAATCTGATCCACCATTTTCTGCTTAGCAAAATTCAGTTTTGATTTTCCATTGAAGTATGAATGCACCCTTGAAAATAGGTTCACACTTTTCCCAATATAAATAATCTTCACATTTTTATCAAAATATTGATAAATACCTGGTGTCTTTGGGATATCTTTTAAAATATCTGATGTAAGAGTGGTTGACATATCTCTATTAATACTGTTAATTTGCTTGTATTTTAACAATTTATTGTTATTCTTCCAAAAGATTTTATTTTTTTATTTAACATATATGTCAATACAAGCTTCATCTCATCAACCTGGTCATGTTTCAGAAAGCTTTTATCCTGAGTTGTTAAGAGCTGCTTTCGAGAGAACTGGTAATATCGGACCAAATGATAGTGAACAATATATGAATATTCTTTCTAGAGTAGTTGATCAAATGATACAGCCTAGTGATGTAAATTTATGAAAGGCTAAGTTACTTTTACTTAGTGAGACTCCATTTGAAGGTTCTGAATTAAATTAATTTCATTATGAAGTTATGCCCTTATTCTTCAATCACTTACCATCCTTCACTTCCTCTGTTTCTTCTCAACACTCCTTTTGTGTGGATTTTTAGAATACACATTTCCATACAAGAAAAACAAAAATATTCTAACTCAGAGGCGAATTCATAATATATTTTTTGCTGTAATAAACTGAGCGGTACTCAGGCTCTGATTAGTTATACCTCCAGTTGCTGTTTGAATATGGGCAGAAAGAAACAATTTTTGACTTGCTAATATCGCTAATATTCCTTTTTTTCTAGAGCTTATTGTATGATTGATACTCTTTGATCTGATTATATACTTTCAGCATAGACTGTTTCACAAGATACCATTTCTCTGGAAAATTCATTCAGTTCATCACTCAGATTCGTTTCTAGATACAAC
>CALDZW010000152.1 GCA_937944175.1 uncultured Candidatus Altimarinota bacterium | reverse complement strand
GTCTAGGCTGAGGTTTTTTCCTGAGATAGTATCTGGAAGATTAAAGTCTGGAGCCTTCATTCACATTGCTAGATTTTTTGATTCTGTTAATGACATATAAATATAATTAAAATATAACACATAATCTCAGTATATAATTTTTTAGCAAAAAATCTATAAAGTGTATCTCTCTTCTTTGTTTATCTTTAATTTTGAAAGCACTGGATTTTTGACAGACTCTAGAACTAACTCAATAGAAACATCTCCTATTATATTCTGTAAATACTCAATAATTCAATCTGCACTTTCTAATTCTAATACAGCAAACCTTACAGAAGCTGCAATATCTTGTGTATTTTCAGTTAAAATATTTATATTATTCTCTAATCCAAATTTACGAATTCTCCCTCTGAGTTTTACTCAGTTAATTGGAGTAGATTTAGTGGTAATTTCATAGATGTCCCAAGCAAGTAGTTTGTTCATAATTTTATAATTATGGTTTATACAACTTTTTCCTATAAGTTTTGAGAGTAAAAATTTCTATTTTTTAATGTATACTTTATAGATCAGTCCAATAGCTTTAAAAAAATATACTATAAATACTCATGACAATCCAAACATTATTGGATACGTAATCAAAGCAACAAAGCCAAAGCAAAATGCACATTCGTGCATTCAGGCTTCTGTAAATTGGTAGAGAACTGAAACTGAAACTCATACTATTAACAATGCAACAATAGTTCAAATTAATGACTTTTTAAGCACATTGATATGATCCTTTTCTTCAGAAGATTCTTTCTTGTGTTTCATTGCTTATAATTATTACTTATCTAAATAGGCTATTTAAACTATACTTATACCATATCCCTCTCCAAAAACTTCTTACTCAACTCCCTCACTCTCTGAATATCAACTTTTTCTAAATTCTTCAGAACAAAGTGCTGCCTTCATTTTTGAAATACACCCTTGTGCTTATCTACAAAATTCCAATAGAGATAGTTCAAGGGACAAGCATCTTCAGTGTCTTTCTGCTTGGGATCATATTTGCAGTTTTTACAATAATCTGACATTTTATTGACATAGTTTGCACTGGCAATATAGGGCTTGGTAGCAAGTTTTCAAGAGTCAGCATATTGACTCATGCCGAGTACATTAGGAGTGACTACCCACTCAAAGGCATCAAAGTAGTATTCAAAAAACCATTTGTTGAGTTCATGAGGATTCAGACCAGTGAGGAGAGAAAAATTCCCTATGATCATGAGCCTTTGGATATGGTGAGAAATGTTTTCTTTTTGAACCTGCTGAAGGGTTGTGGAGAGACAGTTCATGCTGCAGTTTTTGCCATTTTTCCAGAAATACTCTGGTAATGATCTTGTGTGATTCAGTCCATTTTCTGTGTAGAGAGAATCTTTGTAGTGCTGAAAGAAGTGATACATATATTCCCTCCACCCAAGTACTTGTCTAATAAACCCTTCTTTATTATTGAGAGCTGTACTAGATTGTTCCACTGCTGAAACCACTTCTCTTGGAGAAAGAAGTCAGTAATTAATAGAGGCTGAAAGCATACTGTGATGCACATACGGATCATCTTGATACATAGCATCTTCCAGTTTCCCAAAGGTGTCTAGATGGTTTTTTAGAAAATACTCAAGGAGTGCTACGGCCTCATCTCTTGTGGTTGGCTGAGGAAATGAAAGTGATTGCTTATAATATTCTTCTGCTTCTCATAGTCAGGTATTTTTTTCTAATGAAAAATTCCATGATCAGTCATGTTTTCTTTCAAATTTGCGATTTAGGGCATCATAATTCCATTCTCATCCTTCTGGAGTTCCATCAGTATTCATCATGATATTTTCTTTTTTTCTCATGAATCTATAAAAATATTCCATAATTGGAGGCTTTTTATACTGTTTTTCAAAATCTGTATGAGATAAGAAAAAAGACTGAGTATCTTCTAGAAACTCAAGTTCTATTCATAGATTTTCTAGCTTTTCTCAGATTTTAAGAAAATTTTCATACACATAATTTTCGACTGGTTTTACTAAAATATATTTTTCAACTCATTGTTTCTTAGCATATGTTTTGAGCCCTGCATAAAAAGACTTGGCTGTAACAAAATCAGCTTTCTTTCATGAGTTTTTCAACTCTTCCACTAAGTTTTTCCCACCAGCATAATCAATTATCTTACTAGAAATATTCAGGTTTAGTACTTCTCATTGAAAGAGTATTTTTCAGGTATGATGAATATAGAGATAACTTTTTGCACCACTGCTTAGATAGTCTTCTCTGAGTTGATTGTAGAGAATAATTTGTGTTGTTTTCATAGTAAGTGGAAGAATATTTTGTAATTTTTAATAAAATATACATAATTTATATACTAAAATTAGTATACTAAAATGAAGCAAACTATCAACATTATTTGGTGTAAGAAAAATCTCAGAGTCACTGATAATGAAATTCTTGCAAATCTTGATCATGATATTCCAATTCTTGGAGTATACTTTTTTGAGCCCAGTATTATGTCAGCTCCTGATTACTCAGATTTTCACCTCAAGTTTACTCTTGAGTCTCTCATTGAACTTCAGGTGAATTTGTATAAGGTCTGAATTCCTCTCTTACTGCTTCCTTATGAAACAGTAGATTGATTCAAGGAATTACAAAAACATTACAATCTCAAAAAAATTTTTTCTCATGAAGAAACGGGAAATTGGAAAACCTTTATGAGAGATAAAAACATTATAAAACTTTGTAAATCAGAACACATTATATTCAAAGAATATCCAACTAATTGAGTGGTAAGAAGGCTAAGAAGTAGAGATGACTGGAGTGATGTTTGGAATATGAGAATGAGTCAAGACCTCTTTATAGCTAGATCAATTACAAACAAAATAGCCCTTCCGGAAGCACTGCAAAAAATCTCAAGAGACACAAAAGCTGAACATCTAGAATCTATAAAAAACATGTGATCACTGCAAGTTGGATGAGAATCTCAATGACACAAAATATTGAGAGATTTTTTAGACCAGAGAAGCACAAAGTATATGTACCATATTTCTAAACCATTTGAGTCACAAAGCTGATGCTCGAGACTTTCTCCCTATATTACCTACTGATGTATTTCTATAAAATATATTGCTCAGCACGTGTATATTAAAATTCAAGAGCTGAAAAAAATAGGTTCAGAATATGCGAAAAAAC
>CALDZW010000151.1 GCA_937944175.1 uncultured Candidatus Altimarinota bacterium | reverse complement strand
CAAGGGTGGACATCTTCATCTATATTACAATGACTCTACTTTTTTGGAATACTTTTTCTTATTCAAACAATAGTTTGAGTTTTCACTTCATATTATTCTACATTTGTTATTGAAGAAAAGTTCTGATTTAATAAGATGTCAAAAAAAATGTTTTTTATGGATTTGATAAAAAGTACTCTCTTGTGAACAGTGATCTGAGGAATTATTTTAAGTCTTATATTATGGATATACAGTATTGCAGGAGACATGTTCTGGATCTATGCATGGATACTTATTACATTTGTATCCATCTTTATGATGATGTTTTATTCTAGTGTGATAGTTCCTATTTTTAATAAGCAAACTCCTCTAGAAGAATGAGAGCTTCGTTCTGGAATTCAAGCATTTGCTGATAAGGTAGGCTTTACTTTGGATAATATTTATGTGATTGATGGAAGTAAGAGAAGTAGTAAAGCAAATGCTTATTTTAGTGGATTTGGTCCTAAGAAAAGAATTGTATTGTATGATACTTTAATTAAGGACATGGAGGTTGAAGAATTAGTGGCTGTTCTTGCTCATGAGATAGGACATTATAAGAGAAAACATACACTGCAAATGCTGGTTTTCTCAATTATCCAAACAGGAGCCATGCTCTTTATTTTGTGACTGGCATTAAAGTTTCCAGAAATATCACAAGCATTATGAGCTACTACTGGCAGTTTTCATGTATGAGCCATAGCTTTCGGAATACTCTTTACTCCAATATCAATAGTGCTCGGAACACTGGGAAGTATTCTTTCTAGAAAAAATGAATATGAAGCAGATGCTTTTGCAAAAGAACATTATGATGCTGAAAAATTAGAGTCAGCACTTATGAAACTTTCAAGAAATAACTTGAGCAATCTTCAACCACATCCAGCCTATGAATTTTTTCATTATTCTCATCCAACAGTATTGAAGAGGTTAGCTGCTTTGAGAGAATAAAAAATGCAGAGATTAAAAAATAGAGAGATGTAGTATTCTACATCTCTCTATTTTTTTGTATAAAATTCCAACTATCTTGAATGGCTTGTTTTACTGATATTTTAGACTCCCAATCCAGTAGGCTCTTAGCTTTATCAGCTATACAGTAACTAGAAGCTATATCTCATGTTCTTCTTGCTTGGATACTATAAGGAAGAGGATTTCAAATAATTTCAGAAGTATAGTCAATCATCTGCATGACAGATGTTCCATTTCCTGTTCAGAGATTAAACACTTCAACCCACCCCCTATCCCCTTCCCTTGTAAGGAGGGGGGACTCAATATATTGCCATGCTTTCAAATGTCCTTCAACAAGATCAACTACATGAATATAGTCTCTGACTCATGTACCATCAATGGTATCATAGTCATCTCCAAAAACTCAAAGGCTTTCTAATTCTCAGTTTGCTACTTTCATAATGTATGGAAGCAAGTTGTTTGGTATGTCATTTGGATCTTCTCAAATGAGACCACTTTTGTGTGCTCATACTGGGTTAAAATATCTGAGATTAATGACATTCCATTCTTTGTGATTAGATAAATCTCTCAATATATTTTCTATAATGAATTTTGATGTTCAATAAGGGTTTGTTGTATTTCAAGTATCAGATTCTTCAGTGAAAGGAGGTACTAAGTCAGGCTTATAAACCGTAGCACTTGATGAAAAGATAATATTTCTAACTCAAAAGCTTTCCATTACTTTGAACAATATATTACTTCCAGTTACATTGTTATCATAGTAATAAAAAGGCTTATCACAGCTTTCTCATACAGCTTTGGCTCATGCAAAATGTATGACTCAGTCTATGTTATTTTCTTGAAAGACTTGTTCTACTTCTGATGAGTTTCTGAGATCTCAGTTGTAGAATTTTAAAGTAGGGATAGCAGGCATGCTGTCCCTACTTACTATTTCTTTAATTTTCTCAACTACATTTTCAGAAGAATTACTGAGATTATCAAATAAAATCACATTATATCCAGCTTCCAAAAAAGTTACTGCAGCATGAGATCAGATATATCCAGTTCATCAGGTGAGGAGGAGTGTTTGCATAGTTCATAACCCCAACCCCTTATCAGGGGCTATAGAGGATTTTGTTATTAATTAATATTTGATACAAGTCCTTGATAAGGGATTTTGGGTTTATATATTCCAGTCAAAAAACTTTTCAACTTCAAGTCTTTCATGGTCTAGTCTGAAAAGCTTTCAGTCTTTTTTTAAATGCTTGAGTACTTCATCAACTATTTTTTCAGAAACATTTTTTCAGTACAAATGTTTTTTCTTTGTCATTTTCTCATTAGCAATAGCACCTTTTGTTATTTCAGCAATCAATTGTGAATTTACAGGTGGAGCCAGGACATTAGCTCAATCTAGAATAGTCTCTGATCTGTCACTCCCAAATCTAACAGTAACACAAGGAGTTCAGACAATATTTGCTTCTTCTTGCATTGATCAAGAATCAGTGACTACCGCTCATGCAACACTAATCATATCAATAACTTCAGCATGATGAGCAAGAGCCGGTCAATATGCAAAATTTTCTGGATGTTTCTTTTTGAGTTTCTCTATATCACTTCTTAATCCATACTTATCAATTGCAAATTCACTAGCATAGAGTCAAAGAAAGCATACATAGACTCAATCCTGAATAAGTTTTTTAATACCATAATATATAGCTAAAAAACGTTCTTTTTCTTCTGTGTTTTCTCTTCTATGAATGGTTATAAATATGAAAGGCTTTCATTTCATATTAGGAAATTTTTTGAAAGCTGTAGAACTTGGTATTTTTTCTTTAGAGAGTTCAATAGTATCCGCTACGGTATTTCATACTACCTTTATATATTTTTTTGAAAATCCTTCATCAATGAGAGTTTTTTTATTAAATTTCACAGGTGCAGCAAAGAACCCAGTTGATGCTTCAATATTTCTTGTATCAAATTGTTCTGGAAAAGGTTCAATACTACCAAGCTCAAAGACGTCATCGTCTTGAAGAGAATTATAATATTCATCCCAGTTAAATTGTCATTTTTGAAAGTTTTCAAATAACCTATGATAGAATTCTTTAGAAGGAGTATATGTTCTAATTCATGCTTCCACATGAACTACCGCAAATTTATTAAGAAAAGCGGCTTTATCTGCTGTAGTAGCAGTGAGTGTATCACCATGAACATAGGGGATAGGTATTTTTTTGAAATCTTCTGAAAGTTCTAATAGAAAATCTCAGAGTCTTTCAATAATAAGGCTAAATTTTTTATGAAGCTGTCCAGTAATATTCAGGTTGACATCAACATCCATACCAAATTCAGTGAGTACTCATTTACTGAGATTATAATCATAGTGTTGACCAGTATGAACAAGAATTACAAGTTCTCCTCTTCTTTTTAATTCTAAATAGAGAGGGGCTTGTTTGATGATATCAGGTTTTGTAGCAATCATTATTATGTGAGCATATTTCTTAGAGCTCAGTTGAATATCATTCCAGAAGTTTGTACGGAGGAATACATTTGTTTCTTGAGATTGGTTGTTCATATATGTATATTATTGAGAGATATTTTATCTACTATAATTATTATTTACCAAAAGGGAAATTCAAGATGTGATATTATTGTTTTACAGAATATAGTGTAATCATATTATTTTCATCTTTTATTTCTAGCAGATTATTTTTCACAAGCATTTTTAAAAAATCTTGATACCACTGATAATCAGATTCTTTTACAAAAATGATATTTTGTATTCAGAGTCATTGTAAGTCAGTAATGAAGTTCTCAAACTCTTCAATACGAACATCTGACATATCATTCACTTTGAATACTCCTCATGGTTGAACATAGCGTTCTATGATTTTACTCTCAGGTCTGGTTGATTGAGTATATATTCAAGCATATTCTAAGTTGTCAGCAATTAATATATTGTCTCAAAAATATCTAACAATCCATCATCCAACTACTTTTTGGGTGAAACCAACTGTCATATATGAATGCCATGGAAGAGAAAGGGTATTATAACATTTGTTTGAAAGATCAGTTTCTTGATATGTACAACTATCAGAATAATTATTATTTTGATCAAAAATGATTTCTTTAATATCTTCCCATTCTTGTGGGTATTGTTTAATAGATATTTGTCCAGAAAATCCGCCTATCATTTGAACATTATACATAACAGGAAGTCATACAAGACTCACAACAAGAATTTTTTTAAGATAGTTATCAAGTGGAAGTTTGTGTATCTTCTTTGATAAAAAGTCTACTCATAATGCTCCAAAATAGGCATACAGAATCACTACAAATAGTATCCATTTTTGTGGTTCTCTCATTCCTTGGTACATAGGTACATAGTCGTACAACCATTGATTTATTGGTGCAAAAATATTATTTTCAGAAACACCCAGTGATAATATATATGAACATATTCATAATGTGAGTAATGATTTCTCAAATTGAGAGAATGAAAGTTTTTTATTTCTCACATCTACTCTTGAGAGTACACCCATACAAATAAGTACAAATATTACGGTAAATAATACTTTCCAATGGGGGTTTATATTCTTGATTCATGTAAATCTCTTTTGTGCTTCTCACCAATACCCATGCATTGAGAGGCTATTGAAATAGATTTCACTATTCACTCATTGTGTCTTAAATGCTTCTCTATGTGCTTCTCAGAATTCAGTGATCTGTTTTGTTAATTCAAATTTTTCTCATGATCATAAGAAAAAAGGAACAAGCCACAATGTATTACATAGTAGGGCAATAATTCAAATGCTCATTATATGTTTGACACCTGTTTTTTTGAAATAAAAGCATCCAAATATGATACCAATAAGAGCCAAAAAGATCAAATTATGTATAGAGACAAGGCAGAGAAGAAGTGAATAGATTCAGATTCACACTGCTTTTTTGTAACTAAAATTATTGAGAGTATTTTGTAAAAGATAGACGAAAAGAGGGAAGAGGGCAAAGCTCAAATATATATTAATCTGTCAGTCAATGAAACGATTGTACAAGAACGGATTAAATACCAAGAAGAGTATTCAAAACAAGAGTGCAGAAGAATGTGAAACTCTCTCTTTGAGGAGGAGATATCATCCAAGGGCAGGAGCGGAGAAAGTAATGAGAATAATAGTCTTTTCTAATAACCAAATAGGGATATGCAAAAAGGTAAAAATTTGTGAAAGTACTCATACAATATAGACATTTGATCAGACTTTAGGCATCCATCAATGAGGGTTGAGTACATGATCGAGCGCAAACATGTAGCCTGGAGTTAGAAGTATCGGGGCAATTATCAAAGCGATGAAGAGTCCAATTATAAGCAATAGTGTCTTGTTTTTCATTATTTTGATGAATAGATATTATAGATTTTACTTCTCACTTTTTACCAATCAAAGGTATACAAAACCAATGAGAATACTCCCAAGCATGATTCCATTAAATACATGCACAAGATTATAGAGGGAGTTATCAGTGAATTGATATAATAACATCACACAGAGTCAGAGTATAGCAATGAGAATATAGTTCAACACATATTTGTTAAACGCCGTGAGTATTTTTACAATAAAGTTCAATAATGCGAGTCATCCACAATAGAGAATAATCAAGTAGAGAAGATCAAGATATTCTTCAAATCAAGGCTTGAATATATAGAGAATTTTTTCACCAAATAGATAAAAGAATCACAGCGCTCATAGAGTCAAAATTACATATAGTCCTGATAATTGGAATATTTTTTTCTTGTCTATAGATGTTTCTGCAGTAAGCAC
>CALDZW010000150.1 GCA_937944175.1 uncultured Candidatus Altimarinota bacterium | reverse complement strand
GTTGCTGCTCACATTAATGCTACCACTGCTGCAGTAGACAGTAAGTTTCTGCTCAATAGATGAGCTAGTCATTTGGTAGTCTTCACTACACTATTTATTTGTTTCATATATATTAAATTTTAAACCTAATAAAATTATTTATATATATACCTTTAATAGGGAATATATAAAGTAGTGAAATCTCAATATTTTCTTTAGGTCAGATTTATGTACTTTTATTTAATTCAAAAGACTAGTTTTTTATGTGTGTGTTGGACCTTATTGTAAAATAAGGATTTGTTTGTCTTTTAGTTAAAAAATCAGTAATAATCTATAAAAGAGAAATAAAGGATTATCAAACAAATAATACTATAACAGAAAAGAAGATACAAAGAAGTGAGGAGAGTTTTGCACAAAAATCTATAGACAAATAAAATATATGTGTTGTTTTGTAAAACTTTAGCAAAACTCCCCCTAAATTCATTCTTGAAAAACTATTACTCCACATTGAGGGGGAGAAAATTTGTGATAATTATTAGGGGAAGCTATAATAATACATTAAATAAGTTATTTTTTATTTGGTTAATATGTCTTTATATAAACAAAAATTGCCCTTTAGTAAAATAAAATCACATAAAGTCAACATATTTATTGACAATAATTTTAATATGTGTCATAATATATATGTGAGTTTCATAGACACTCAACAAATATAATACTTTTTTAACAAAAACAACTATGAATAATGTATACAATATAGTAGTTAAAGCTTACAAAGATCTTGCAAGAAGAGTAAGCTACTTAATTAAACATATTGCAGTATCAGTTGGTACACTTATGTTTATACTCTATGCAGCATCTGGTATTCATACAATGAATGCGAATATTGCAAAGAATAATTCAACCATCCAAGAGATGGCAAGCAAAAGTCCTGTTAATCTTATCTCAAATGAGACACAGATACAAACAGTTGAAAGACCAGTAGCACTTATTTCAGATGAAGCAGCAATTGAAGCTAAACATGGAATTAAATATGTACCTGTTGGGAAAGGAACACTTGTTCTTTGAGAAATTGATGCATGAATGTCTATAAAGATTAGATCTACAAGTGGAAAAGTATGTAGAACAAAAGCTAATCAAGATGGTAAATTTGGATGTATGTTTAGTCACTCAGCACTAGTTGGAGGTGATATAACTATCCACTTAGCTGACTAACATATATGTCTATATATAAAAGAGAGTTTGACGAAAATCAAGCTCTTTTTTTTGTCTATTATTTTTCATCTTGTGTCTCTCTTTTTCAAAGATTTCTTAATTTATATGAACTCATAAATATAAAAATTGAACCAAGAAGAAGTATAATTGATATGTCTAACATTGACCTCTGTCAATAATAAAAAAAATATATTATTCCTGATATTATAAGTACATATCAATATACATGAATAAAATAAAAATCAAATGTGAATTTCTGCCTATAAACATATGTCAAAGTAACAAGAAAAAAGCTAATAGATAAACAAATTATAGTAATAAGCTTAGGCATATCAATAAATAAAAAATGATTATTTATCATTACAGAAAGGTATAATGACAAAAAAACACTGCTTGATAATGAAAAAGAAAGTGATATATAATTCTGAAACTGTAAATGAGCAAATATATGGAATATTATTCCATAGATAAGGACTAGACAACAAATCATTTCATATATTCAAAAATTACTGAAATTTGTATATAAAAATAGAGCTGATGAAATCATTGATATATACAAAAAAATAAAACTCAATCACCTAAGAATATAGAGAGAATTTTGAAAGAACTGTAGCTGTAAAAGAAAAAAGTATATTCAAATGTTAAACACCACTCAAATACATGTGAATACATGAATAAAATGAATTCAGAGTCAATCAAGAAAGATCTTTAAATAAAAACTAAATACTATGAAGCTATATACAAAAAAATAACTTACCATAGGGGAATCTGATTGTCTATCTTGTCATGGACGAATATCAAAGTAGAGCGTTATAACAAAAAAACTTAAAATAAATATTGTGTTGACAATGTCTATCATTCCAAGTGAAAAAAGATCTAAAAAAATAATACAAAAATATAGACCTATATAATACAAAGAGAATAAGATAGTATTCACTCGTATAAAATCTTTAAAAATATGGGACTTATTTGTAAGAAAGAAAAATATAGCAATAACTATATTCAAAAATAATATAAAATAACTTAAGGTATGAATTCATAAGCTTTTTAGAAATAAGTACACAGAAAAATAAAAGAATATAAAGCCAATATAGTACACATATTCTTTAAAAAATGATTTTACGCTCATGTTTGAAAAAACATTCCTCTTTATATTTTCTCAATCATTACTGTCTTTATCACTATAAGCTATTGGCTTTTCACTTTTAATTTTTAAAAAATTTAATCATGAAAAATATAGTGCTAATATAACTCCCAATATTCAAAATATTACTGATTCAATAATCAAATTTCAGCTTATTGATGTAAAATTATGTATTTGAGTTTGGTGTCATCATAAAAATCTTTCTCAAACACTAAGTCTATGAAAGATAAAAAATATGAATGAAAATATGAATGATATTAAACATAATAATATGTTCATGTATATACTTATTATATGAGTATCACTAAAAGTTTACTATTCAAATAATAAGAAATAATAAGAAAAGTCCAGTATTAATAAGAAATGTTATAAAGCCTCTTGTTAAAAAAATCATTATACAAGCAAGTATAACATAAGAGTACATAAATATACCTTTATTGTTCAATTCTGTCTCTATGAGTCAATTATGTATGCAAAATAGGTATAATCAGAACACTAATCAAAAGATACAAATTGTACTACATATATAATAATTTAAATATTTTAAAAATTCAATTATTCAATGAATAGCTCAATAATATCATTTTACAATTTTGGTATATGAAATAAGTTTTCATGTTTTTTTAGCTTTAAGTATAGTAATATTTTGATTTATTACTTTTCTTTTAAGCAATAAATGATTGAGTGTATCTCAGTTATTACCAAATGGATATAAAAATAATTGTGGTTTTTTTATAAGATCTTTTGTATTTTTAGCCTTTCTTTCTTGGTACTTTTGTATAAGTACTTCAGTTTTCCAATAAGAAAGTGATTCTTTATCAATTTGATGTCACTTTTTTTTCTTAGACTTTGCCATTTTAGAAAAAGATTCTCAAAAGCTTGCAACAAGCTTTTTAAATTGATAGGAAAAGTCCTTCTCTTTTTCTACAAAGTGTTCTTTTGATCAAAGCTTTTTAAGTAAAGAGTTAGTCTCATTAAGAAGTTTCTTTGAAGAACCATCTTTATGTGTTTCTAGAATTTGAAGTTCAATTTCTCATATTTTTTTGAGAGCTAATTCTCAAATTTGTTTTAATTTTGTAAGATTTGTTGATTTTTTTATTACAATAATTGAATTATATAATGCCTGAAGTTTATCTTTTTTAAGTGGATCAACATCTTTTGATTCTGCTTTATCTAAAATATTTTTTAACTTTAACAATACAAAGTCTATGAGTCTATATGTCTCATCTAGCTCTTTTTTCATGTAAAAATTCTCAGTATTTTTCTTTTCTTTTTTGCTATCAATTTTCTTTTCAGATGCAGTTTTATTTTTATTTGAATGTGATGAATAGAGAATATATTGTTCTTTAAGATGTTCCAAAAGATCCAATTTCTCTCATTCAGATAGGTGTATATTTGATTCAGAATATAAAAACTTTATATCATATTCTAATCCTTCTTTCAATTTTACAAATACTTTAAAAGGGTCATTTGCAACAACTTTTCCTTTTTTTATTGTTCAATTTTTATCTACAGCTTCAAAAAAGAATTTATGACCTTTAGCAACTTCTGGGTTAAATATTGCAATACTTAAAACTGAATATCCTTCCTTATGTACTTTCTTTCTAGCCAATGTTTCTGACTCTGCTAAAAGAACAATAGAATATCGTTTTTGATTTTTGGATACTGAAACTTTATATTTATTCACTGGTATTTTTAAAGTGTATTATATTTAGTTCTTAATTAAGCTTTTTTCTAATATTGAAACTAAATTCTTTATATTTTTTTCATCTGAATTAATAATATCATAAAGTGAATCAATTTCACTTCTTGTTTGTGATAAAATTTGAGACTTTTTCTCAATAAGTAAGTCCCTATTTTTTTTACTTGTATCATCATGAATTATTGACATATATATTTAAATATTAGTAAGTAAAAAATTGTAACTGTTTAATTCTTTCTTTTTTTGTTCTGCTTCATTTTTACTTAATCACTCAATATCAACAAAACTTTCTTTAGATATCTTTTCTACTTCTTTTATTTCAAGGTTTTTTATAAACTCTAATACATTTTGATAAAGAGATTCAATTTTTTTATTATCACATATATCAACTGCCTCTAAAAACATCAGTTTATCTGACTCAGGAATTTCTATCTTTTTTATAAGATTTCTGAGTAAGTTTTTCTGAATTCTTGTTTGGGTTTGTTTTTTCCAATAAGAGAATATCATATATTTTATAGAGAAGCATAAAGTTATTTACATTTTTTAGGTATTTACATACAAGACTTTGCTTTATTTAATTATTATTAAGAGTTAGTATTAGTAGTAATAGAAAATGTTAAAATGTTAAAGAGTCACTAAAAGATCTCTTTAAAGCATTTTATCATATATATATTTTTTTTACAAATATTTGGCTATTGTTAATAAGTGAGCTTTTTGTGTTTTGAATACAGAGTGTAGAAACGTTTTTAACATAAATTAATCTAAAAATATAAATACACATTGACTTGTCTTTTGAGTATTAGATGTATACTTCTGATATAAAAAAAGTTTTCGTACCTTTTTTCTTTATATTTTGATCCACTTGTATGAATATTTACAAAATTCTATTGTTATTAACGTTTGTTTTCACAAGTTATTTACTTTGATATATTTCTGCTGACTATATAGAGAAAAACACTGTTAATAACATATCAAAAAGTCATTCTTCTTCTGATAAAAATTCTGAAAAATTGTCGAGAATGTGAATAATTGAATCTAAACTCCACGGCATTGGTATTTTAGAAGAAAATGATCTTGAGCTTTCAACATTCTGGGAAGTATATTCAACTATTAAATCTGAATATTATGAGGTAGAGTGAGTAAAAAAGGCTGATTTGATTAATTGAATGTCTAAATGATTAGTTGAAGCACTCTGAGATAAACATTCGGAATTTTTAGACATGGAAGAAAATGAAAGCTTTATGAAAATGCTTTCTTGAGACTTTGAATGAATCTGAGCTGTTGTAGATAAGCTTGACTTTGGTGTAAAAATTGAAAGAGTCTTAAAGTGATCTCCAGCTGAAAAGTTTGGACTTCTTAAAGATGATATCATTATTGAAGCAAATGAAGAGGAGCTTCAAGACTTGAGCTTATTTGATGCCGTAGCAAAAATAAAAGGACCAGCAGGGACTCCCGTAATGCTTAAGGTGCTTCGTTCATGAGAAGATGAGGCATTAGATATTAAAGTGATAAGAGACAAAATAAAGATTCCATCAATTGAAGAAAAATACTTTGAAGAAGAAAAAATAGGGTATATTGCTTTAAATCTTTACTGAGAAGAGACGGCACGTGAATTTAGGGAAGCGCTAAAGAGTCTTGAGGGTAAAGATACAAACGGACTAATTATAGATGTTCGTAATAACTGATGATGATTGTTGCTTTCTGCGGTTGAAATTCTTTCAGAATTTATTCCTCAAGGGGAATTACTGGTCACTACAAAATATAAAGATGCTCAAGCAAATGAAGTCTACACCAGTATTAATTCATGAACACTCTATTGAAAAAAAATTGTTGTGCTTATTAATGGAAGTTCAGCAAGTGCCTCAGAAATTACAGCAGGAGCCCTCAGAGAATATAATAAAGCAATACTCATATGAGAAAAAACATATGGAAAATGATCTGTTCAAAAGCCATTTATGATGGATGATGGAAGTATGCTTAAGCTGACAATAGCAAAATGGTTTACCCCTCTTGATCGAAACATTGATGATGAAGGAATTGAACCAGATGTTGAGATAGAATTTGAAAAACAGGATTATAATTTGAAGGCGTGTATTGAGTCATGAAGATGTGAAGAATATATGAAACAAGAAGATTTTGAAATATATGATAGACAATTAGAAGAGGCAAAAACAATTCTTCAATCATTTATTACAAAATGAAATCTCCAATTAGTAATAGATGAACAAAATGAGCGTTTGTGAAATGAAACAGAAAAAGATTGAGATGAAGCTCAATGAACTGAAGAAAAATGAGAAGAATGAGAAAATAAAAAAGATCTACAGAGAAATAATAATGAACAATAGTATTCAAAGAATATAATTTTTAACATAAAAAAGCTAGATATTCTAGCTTTTTTATGTTTTTAATATATATTTTGTTTATAGAAAATAATATTTTTTTAATTATAAGAAATATGAACTATAAAATTACTACTAAGCTTATTATTCATACATACTAGAATATGTCAGAAATACTTGATATAGTTGATGAGAATGATATTGTAATTGGTCAAAATACAAGACAGCAGTCATATATTAATAAAACATCAAATAGAATAATCTTTGTTTGTATCAAAAATTTCAATGGAGATATTTTGTTACAAAAGAGAAGTAAAAATTGCAGTTTTATGCCTGGAGCATGGGATATGAGTGTGTGATGACATGTATCATCATGACAGACATATGAGGAAGCAGCATATAGAGAATTACGAGAAGAAATATGAATTACTGAGATGGATTTACATTTTATCTCAAAAGAGTATTGAGATAGAAAAGAAATAGATAGCAAGTATAGTATGTGTGAATGAATGATAAGAGAGGAGTCACATAGTTTCTTTAGGAGCTTATATGAATGAGTCTATGAGTGAGAGTTGCATTTTGATGATGGAGAAGTTGAAGATGCTCAGTATTTCTCTCTTGATGAAATTGATCAAATGTTACAGAATAATGAATATATGACACCAGGCTGTATTGATATTTTGATAAATATATATATGAATTAGGTTATTTCTCTATTGCTTATTGATATAATGAAAAAAATATTTGTAGAAAATAAAGAGAAAAAATTAGAAGTTGATTTAGAATTTATAAATTTTAATGAAGCTCTTAATTTTGTAAACATAATTTGAAAAATAGCAGAACATGAAAATCACTATCCTGATATATTTTTACATTCATATAATTAAGTAAGAATAACTCTTATCACTCATAAAGAATGAAAGATTACAGAGAAAGATTATAATTTGGCAGATAGAATTGCAGATGTATATAATAATTTAACAAATTAATTTTAAAACACTATGAATTTTGATAATTTACAAAGGACAGATCAATTGTGTTATGATCTCGTTATGGAGGAGATGGAGAGACAGGAAGAATCATTAGAACTTATACCAAGTGAATGTGTAGCAAGTATGTCAACAATTGAGGCTCTTTGAAGTCCATTTACAAATAAGTATAGTGAATGATATGCTAAAAAGAGATACTATGCATGAAATGAGGTAGTAGACAAAGTAGAATTACTGGCAATTGAAAGAGCTAAATTGGCATTTCCTTGAGTAGTTCATGTAAATGTTCAACCATATTCATGAAGCCCAGCTAATATGGCTATTTATAATGCGCTTCTTCAACCAGGGGACACTATACTTTGATTAGCACTTGCTCAAGGTTGACACTTGACCCATGGACATCAAGTTTCAGCCTCAGCTAAATATTTTAATGCTATCCAATTTTGACTCAATAAAGAGGGATATATTGACTTAGAGGAAGTGGAAAGATTGGCTCTTGAGCATATGCCTAAAGTTATTGTTGTTGGATTTACAGCATATTCAAGAGAGTTTCCATTTGCAGCATTTAGAAAAATAGCTGACAAAGTTTGAGCGTATCTTATGTGAGATATTAGTCATATATCATGACTAGTTGTTTCTTGAGTACATACTTCTCCAGTTCCATATTGTGATGTTATTATGACAACAACTCATAAAACATTAAGATGACCAAGATGAGCTATGATTATGGTTACGCAAAGATGACTAGAACATGATGAAAAACTGGCATCAAAAATAGACAAATCAGTTTTTCCATGACTACAATGATGACCACATAATCATCAAACCTTAGCTATTGCAGTGGCACTCGGGGAATCACTCACTCCAGAATATAGACAAATGAATGCTCAAGTAGTTGCAAATGCTCAGACATTAGCTTCAGAACTAAAATTGCACTGATTTGATATAGCAACTGGTTGAACTGACAATCATCTTGTACTCGCTGGTGTTGGTAAATGAAGGGGGTGATTTATGCAAGATGCTCTTGATGCTGCATGAATGGCATTAAATAAAAATACCATTCCATGAGAACCATGCTCACCATTTAATCCAAGTGGTATAAGAATGTGAACCCCTGTCATGACTCAAAGAGGTATGAAAGAAGACGAAGTTAAATTTGTAGCACTAAAAATGAAAGAAGTATCAGATATTATTTCTGAATTTGTCTATCATGAGGATAAAGAAGAAAGAAAGAAAATAAAAAAAGAGTTCAAAGAATTTGTGAAAAATTCTCAAGAACTCAAGAATATTAAAAAAGAAGTTACTGAAATGTGTAAAGGTTTTCCTATATATAATTAATTATCATGTTTTTTCAAGAATTACAGAAATTTTCTAAAGAAAATTGGTGGATTTATATCATGTTATTCATTATACTCATTATTGTCTATATGACAGGTAAATGAGACATATTGGAAATACTTGTATTATTTGTTGCCAATTTTTTGGCAAATATGTTTGTCATGGCTGCAATAGGAAATTACTCTCAGTCAAAGAATATAATTTGATCATGGTACCATATTAGTGCCACTACGGTTTTCACTATGATCTGAGTATATTGATATATAGATCAATGAATTGGGCAATACCTCGTCTTTCAAATTTCATTTATATTAGCAGTTATTAAAGCAGCTGTCTACTATAATTTTTCAAAAGAGTTGAGATTTCTTAATGAATATATACTCATTGCTATAAATATATTATTATTTATTATTTTTTATAAATACTTCTCTCCTGACATTCCTTCTATTTTTCAAGCACTTTGATTCATTATTATTACTACGGGACTTATAAGTATACATGATAATATTAGGTATATATTAAGTGTTATTTGAACAATTTTATTATTAATATGATCATTTTTAATATCATTTCTTTCATATAAAGCTTGAAATATTGATTGAATAGCTCTTTGATTTTTACTTTTGACAAGTACAACATTTATCTATTATATGAAGCTTCTACCCTCATACATAAACACAATACAAAAAAAATAGCAATGAGTATATCATTGCTATTTTTAAATATTCTTATTCTCATAATTGAGCGAGTGTATCTTCTCTATAAAGAGATATTACACTGTAGAGAAATTCTACCATATTTTCTCTTGTTACAGAACCTTCAGGACTAAAAACAAATTCATCAGTCTGAGCATTAAAGACTCCGAGATGCTCTCATTGTTTTACATACTTATCATACCAACCAACAGCCAAGTCATTATATTCAGTATCAGGTTCTTGTCAGAGCTGAAGTAATGCCATTCTGAGTAAAATCTTTGTTGCTTCAATTTTACTAATAGTGTCATCTGCTCTAAATATTGGATTCCCATTTTCATCTTGATCACCATTAGCAATTCAAAGGTCAAGCGATTTCTTAACTACTTTTGCTTGCCAGTCATCATTATTTAGATCACCAAATCTTAGAGAGCTAGTGTCTTCATTTCTATATTCAAGACAGTGAGAACGAATTACAATTTTTAAGAATTCAACTCTACTCATCTCTCTATAATTTTCAAAAGTTGCTGCCTTTGATCAATCAATTACTCATGTTCTTTCCATTCTTTTAACTCTTTCTTTATTAGGAAGAGAATCAATATCTGAAAGTCCAGAGAAGAACTTGTCATCATAAGTTTCATCTAGCAAATTATCAATAATTGGACAGTGATCATAGTCTTCTTTGAGCATATATTCAACTTCTTCTCAATCAACCATTTTTTTCATGATTATAGTGTTATTGTCAATTGTGTTTTTCTGTAGTACTTTCTTTACTATCTCTGTAGTTTCTTCACTAAGCATTGTACTAGGTTCTTCTGTTGCTGAATTAAGTTCAATATTTTCTTCACTATTATTACTTTCATTAGAAGTAGTATTACCAATTCATTCACTTCATAAATTGGCTGTTTGATTACTTGAACTTGAGTTTCAGGGATTATAATTATTTGATGATCAATTACTTGAAGCACTTCAGCCTCGTCATGATACACTTGATTGTCATCAACCATTTCCTGATATTGGAGGTACTGTTCAAGAATTAGAAGTATTTTGTACTGGAGAATTAATTATTCAACCATCTATTTCTTCTCATGAAACTACACTAAATATAGGACTGTTGAATGTGTTTCCATTGGACTCTCATACATACTCGTTAGTTACTTCAAATCAGGTATATACCTCTAAACTGATACTATAGTTGCCAGGAATTACTCAAGCAAATGTGTAATCCCCATTACTATTTGTAGTAGTAGTGGCAATAACATTACCATCTTTATCAAGAAGTGTAACTGCTACTCATCATATTCATCATTCTGATGGATCATTTACTCAATCGTTATTAGTATCAATCCATACTGTACTTGATATGCTTGCTTCTTCATAGAGTCATGCATTGATTTCATTAACAGTATCTCATGAAGTTATATTAATTGGAGCAGTTGTTTGAGTATCAGCATCAAATTCTCATTCTGATACAGAATCATCAATTACACCAATATTATTACTTGGACTTATTATCTCAAGAATATAAGTACTTGGAATAATTCCATCAAAAGTATAGTTTCAGTTTATATCAGTGACAGTAGTGTCAATAATGTTTCCACTATTATCTAAGAGATTAATAGTCACTCATCCAATGCCACTTTCAGAATCATCTTCAACTCAATTTCAGTTATTATCAAGCCA
>CALDZW010000149.1 GCA_937944175.1 uncultured Candidatus Altimarinota bacterium | reverse complement strand
ATTTACTACTTTTGTCACTCAAGCATTATTGAGTGCTTCAATGATCTGAGTTCACCAGAAATCATAGAGTCATTTTGTTTCTATTGGGAGTTTATAATTTCAGATACAATCAAGAGGTTTGAGTATTCCATACATTCCAGAGAGAATTAAAAAATTCTCTTCAAAAAATTGTTTTCAAGAATCAGACATTCAACTGTAACCAATAGCTGAGAACATCACTCATGAGTATCTCTCAATTGCATGTACAAATATTCATTCCCCCTCCTTACAAGGGAGGGGGTTAGGGGGTGGGTTGCATAACCGCTTGTTCAACTCTATCCCTTCTTCATACCTCTTTCCCTTACACTTTAAATCTTTTTCACTAGCATTCATTGCAATTCCACAAGGCTTTTCAAACCTAAAATGCAACTTTTCCCCCTCCTTACAAGGGAGAGGGTTAGGGGGTTGGCATTCTAGAGAAGAATCTATAGGGTGGAAATTCTTCCCTTCACTTGGTGGGAGTAAATATACAGTTTTCATAAGGCTTATTAATTATCTTCTCTTATTAATATGAGAGATTATTATTTTTTATTATTGAATTAAGAAAGATGCAACCTCTTTCTCTTTGAAGAAAGGGAAAGAATTCAAGATAGGGATTAAAAAAAAGGGGGGATGAATTATACATTCTAAGAAATCTCTACAATTTCCCAAAACTATACCCCTTCTCTCTCAATCACTCTACAAGTTTTGTAAACATTTCTAAATCAACATTTTCATGAAGCAAGATGATTTCTCACCATGAAACCGCTTCAAGCATTTCTTCAATTCTTTGTTCATGAAACACTCATTCCCAATCAAGAGAATCCATACTCCATGAAACTCCGTCAATATTATTAAGAGCTAGCACTTTTGATTGATTCAGATTTACAATCCCAAATGCTGGGCGAAATATTTTCTTCTCAAGTTTGAATCTATCAAAGGTTGTATTACAACCATCAATATCATTGAGTATCTGATCTTTTGTCATATGATCATAATTCTGATGATGATTTGTATGCATTCCTATCGTGAAAAAATCTTTTTTATAAGCAGATAAATTTGCTTCATTAAGTTTACTACATATGAGAAAGAATGTCCCAGGAATTTTCTCATCTATCATATAATCCAGTACTGGTTTCTGAGTATTATATGGACCATCATCAAAAGTAAGGTAGACAATTTTTTCTCACACATTTTTTTTAAATACATATGATCCAATGAGATATTCACTTTTGTATTTCAAATATTCTTCTCTATAGAAGTGATGTAATCTATAAGTCATAACATTTGCTTTAGAACTCAGTTCTCAATGCTGAGGAAGAATAAACTCCGCTTTATGATTTTTTAACTTAGCTATTGTCATTTTTAAAGAATATTTGTTTGGTTGAGAAAGTTCCTTTATCTTCATAAATTTTTCAATTGCTCGTACTATATGTGATGTTGGAACATCATGTTTCAATGAAAAATCTATAAGTGCTTGTTCTATAATTTTTGATTTTTCTTTAGCAATTTCTGTACTTCTTGTATGCTCATAATCTCATGCTTGTACATTGCTAAATACACATATTCCACATGTTAATAACAATAGAATAACTATTTTCAATAAAGCAGTATACATTTTTGCTATGATGGAGAACATATTATATATCTTATAAGAGTAATGTATTTATTTACTAGTAATCAGTTGTAACTTTTGTATACGTGAAAGTTTCTTGATTTCATATTCTCTTTTGCTAGCATCACTTCTATTTTCAAGGTCTTCAGAATAGATGAGTTTAACAGGCTGTCGTACTCGTGTATATTTTGCTCATCATGTCTTCTTTCAATTATGCTCATCAAGTCTTCTCTCAATATTAGTAGTGATTCAAGTGTAAAGTGTATCATCACTACATTTTAGAATGTACACTTGCCACATAAATAAGTAATTATTAATATATTTTTTCTTTCTCTTTGAATAAAGGTAAGTGAAGATAGATTGAATATGAAATATTCTTCTATTTCTGAACTTAAAGCTTTAGCAGAAAGATGCCTGAAAGGCAGATAGGGATATTTGATTATTGTTAACAAGCTAATTATATACAAAAAAGAAAATTATAAAATATATTTTGCTCTTAAATAGTTCTTAACTACACTAGCTATAATAAGCAATATAATCATATTAGTATAATCAGTAATAATTATGAAAGTCCTTGTAGTTGAAGACAATGAAATACTCTCTAGAAATATGGTAAGATACCTTGCAACAAAAGATATACATACTGATGTTGCGCTTAATTGAGAGCAATGATTATTTAAGGCATCTACAAAATACTATGACATAGTCATTCTTGATATTAACCTTCCTAAAAAAGACTGACTCACTATCTGCCAAGAACTTCGTGAAAAATGAAAAGATGCAGCTATTATCATGCTTACTTCTCGTTGAACGAATCAAGATATTGTAGACTGACTTGATAGATGAGCAGATGATTATCTTGTAAAGCCATTTGAATACTCAGAACTTCTTGCTCGCATTAATGC
>CALDZW010000148.1 GCA_937944175.1 uncultured Candidatus Altimarinota bacterium | reverse complement strand
GGAAGTCTTGGGACTGATCAAACATTTGCAGCAGACAAATTAGCTGAAAATTCACTTTATATGCCTGATTATGATGTATGTGTTTCTCTCTCTAGCCTAGAAGCAGGAACAGAAGTTGAACTCTCAGTATGTTGAGAAAATGCAACAGAACTAACATTTGAAGAAAATGGTGGCATACGTCCAATAGATGCACCAACTATGTGTCTAACTGCAGCAGAGAATAGTAGAATGGGGAAAGGTTCTCAACACCAAATTAGAGACTTAAGCCTAGAACCATGTGATGATGCGAAAGCTTCTTACCAAACATGGAAAACAAGAGCTCTATAATCTCTTTATTTCTAACAAACAAGATCTATGAAAAAATATTTTTTCCTTTTTATAACACTCTGCTTAGTGCTTATATGATGTTGAGCTGAAACACAAAACACTATAAAAAATCCAAATACACAAAAACCAAACACAGAAAATATTGTTACTGAAAATACTCATACAGTTGTTCAAGAGTGACAAGAAATATTCTCTCTAGATGCCTGGGCAGATAATTGGTTTGCTCTCTATAACTGAGATGAGCTTATCATTGAGGATAGTATATCTATCACTACTGAACGTTCTTTTAATTCAGAAAGCACACAATTTGCATGATCATATCCTCTCCATTTGAATGTTATTCTCAAAGACTATAAAGAAAATGATACTGGACTTGAATATATTGGATCAAAAAGACAGCAAATGGGTGATGGATGATTTATTATGCAAATTGCTGATAGTACAGGAAAACATATAGCGGTAACTAATGATTCTTGGAAATGTATGGTTATTCATAATGCACCTCTAGACAAAGCATGTGAGTCATCTTCTAATCCAGAAGTAGGAGTATGAATCTGTGCTTCTGAGTCTACTAATGAACCAGAAAACTGGAAATCAAATGAGTTTGATGATTCTTCATGGCCAACTGCAACTGTTCACACAGCTTCATCTGTAGACCCAAAAATGTGATATGATGACATCAGCTGGGACAGTACGGCTGAATTTATTTGGTGACCTGACCTAGAAACGAACAATACGGTTCTTTGTAGGATTACTATAGAAAAGGATACTAGATAATAAAAAAGTAATCTCAATATATAACATATGAAGATTACTTTTTTATTATCTCATTCAGACAGAAAAATAACTATCTACTTCTCATCTTGGCAAGGAGTCTTAATATTTCTAGATATAACCAAATAAGTGTTACTAAGAGTGAAAAACTTGTATACCATTCCATATACTTTGGTGCTTTTTTAGCAACTCAAATCTCTACATTATCAAAGTCAAGAATAAGATTAAGTGCTGCAATTCATACCACCACTACACTGAATCAGATTCAGATCAAACCTGACTCATGAATATATGGGACAGTAAACATTCCAGTCAGTGATCCAAATAGTCCAATAATATAGATAAGAGCTATAGAACCTGTGGCTGCTATGACTCCACTTTTAAAATTCTCTGTTGCTTGAACTATTTTTTTCTTATAGAGAAATAACATAATCAGAAATACTCAGAATGTAAGTGTCACTGATTGAATTACCAATCAAGGAAGCTGTTGTTCATAGAGATATGATACTGTTCCAAGGACTCATCATTCAAGTATGGCATATACTGGTGCTAGATAAGGAGCTGTCTTTTTTGCAAAAATAATTATAAGAGCAAAGACAAAAGCCACTAGAGCAATTGGAAGAATCAGTGCTGCAAAAAATTCTGCATATCACCAAACTAAAATGGCTGATGCAATCGTAATTCCAAGTAGTACAAAAGACTTATTGATAGTCCCTTCTAGTGTCATTGAGTCATTTTCATCAACTCATACTTGAGTAAACATTGATTCACTCATCAAAGGATTAGACATAATCAGATAATTATAATATAAAGTGTATTTATACATTACCATACAATATTAATGATTGTCAAATATTAGTCTTGTTCCATAGAAGAAGTCTATGAAATAAATGATTCTCAAATAAAAAGACAGTGAAAAAAGAGATGAGATCAGAGGTTATGTGATATCATATAATCTATGAATGCCATGTATACAGACACTGATCTAAAAACAATAAGTGACCTTGTCACTCACTTACAAAGCCCTTTAGGGATAGAAATAAAACTCTGAATCAGTTGAAAACAGAGAGCAGACTGGATATTTGAAAGACTGGTCCGATTTAAATACCTTACTCTTTCAAAAAAAGAAAAAGGTATAGTTTTGAAATATATCAACTCAGTAGTCTGTATATGAGAGAAACAACTCTCAAGACATATTTCATCGTACAAAAAATGAAAAAGACTCTGTAGGCAATATAAAAGAAATGGATTTATTAGTAAATACTCCCTCACTGATACAGAGCTCCTAGCTGAAATAGATAATGCTACCTGAAGACTCTCTTGAGCTTTAGCTATAGCACTGATCAAAGATGAGTATGAAAGAGGAGATACAAGATTTAGAAATCTCTCATCTATCTCAATCTCTCAACTCTACAGAATAAGAAAAACTAAAAGATATTTTTCAGAAACACTCAGTGTGTGAAAAACACATCCTACTACTATTCCAATAGGAGAAAGAACAAAACCAAGACCTAATTGAATTCCTTGATATATCAGAGTAGATACTGTTCATCAAGGAGATCTTGATCAAGTGAAGTGAGTGTATCATATCAACCTTGTGGATGAGGTGACTCAATGGGAAATAGTTTTTGCAGTCTCTAAAATATCTGAAGAAACGTTGCTTCCTCTATTAGCAGAGGCATTAGAGAAATTTCCATTTGAGATTATAAACTTTCATTCTGATAATGGAAGTGAATTTATCAATTACAGGGTAGCAGAACTTCTTGAAAAACTGAGAATTTCTCAAACTAAAAGTAGACCAAGAAG
>CALDZW010000147.1 GCA_937944175.1 uncultured Candidatus Altimarinota bacterium | reverse complement strand
ACTATATATTGAGTACCGGGGGAGGAAAATCTTGATTTTGTTGAGTCATTGAATGGTTCAAAGATTGAGTTGATCATTACAAGAAATGAACAGACGGCTGTGTTTATGGCAGCTACAGAAGGGAGACTGACAGGAAAACTTGGTGTGGCTTTGGCTACTCTGGGGCCGTGAGCTACGAATATGGTGACGGGGGTGGCGTATGCACAGCTTGGAGGGATGCCAATCATGGTGATCACTGGACAGAAACCAATCAAAAAATCAAAACAGTGATTGTTTCAGGTGATAGATGTGGTTGGTATGATGAGGCCAATTACAAAGTATGCTCAAACTATTGTGTCGGGGCATAGAATTCCATATATTGTGAACTCAGCTATTAAGTTGGCAGAAGAAGAAAAACCAGGAGCCGTGCATATTGAATTGCCTGAAGATATTGCCTGAGAGGAAATTGATTTGAATGAGTCAGATATTGTTACTATTCCATATTCAAGAAGACCAGAGATTGACGAAAAAATGCGTAGATTATTTATTGAGAAATTAGAATCAGCTAAAAGTCCGGTATTGCTTATTGGTTCAGGAGCAAATAGAAAAAGGATTACTAAATATCTGACAAAATTTATTGATACATATAATATTCCATATTTCACAAGCCAGATGTGAAAGGGGGTAGTTGAAGGACAAACAGAGAACTGTTTATGAACTGCAGCCCTTACAGAAAATGATTATATTCATAAGGCGGTGGAATTGTCTGACCTTATTATAGCGGTTGGATATGATAGTGTTGAAAAACCGACACAAGTTATTGCTAATGGACAAACAGAAGTAGTGCATGTGAATTTTACAGCAAGTTCTATGGATTCAGTATATTCACCTTCTCTTGAAGTTGTTTGAGACATTGGGAATACATTCTGGAGACTCACCGAGGATACTATTGATGCTTCTAATTGGGATTTCTCAAGTATACATGAAAAAAGAAAAGAAAGTATTCAGGCTATAGAGCAAAATGAAGGTCTTGAAGATGCATATGATTATATGATGCCAAGAAAGCTTTCAAGAGATTTGAGAGAATGCCTTGCTGATGATGATATTTTATCACTTGATAATGGACTCTATAAAGTGTGGATAGCGAGAAATTATCCAGCAAGAAAACCAAACACACTGTTACTTGATAATGCACTAGCTACTATGTGAGCCGGGTATTCAGCCGCCATTATTGCTAAAAGACAAAACCCAGATAAGAAGGTAGTATGTGTGACTGGAGATGGGTGAATTGTTATGAATCTATGAGATTTAGAAACTATAGTGAGATTACAGCTTGATATAGTTATTGTTGTTTTGAATAACTCTAATTATTGAATGATCAAGTGGAAGCAAAAAGGTGCAGGCTTTGAAGACTTTGGTCTTGATTTTGGGAATCCTAATTTTGTACAATTAGCTGAGAGTTTTGGTTGAACCGGGTTCAAAATTGAACAGAAGTACAATTTTACACCCTGTTTGAAAAAAGCAATGGATATGAAATGATTAGTCATTATTGATCTATTATTTGATTATCCAGAAGATGGAGTGATTAAATAGTTTATTGAAATTTTTTATAAAAAAGATACCATATATGTATATATTCTATTACTTATTATTATGCCTAAAACAATACAATCAATAAATCCTTTTACTGAAGAGGTAAATGCAGAATTTGAATTACTGACAGAAGAACAAATTTTAGCAAAAATAAAAATAGCAGATACAGCTTACCACTCTTGGAAGGAAGTAAGTCTTGATGAAAGAAAAGCATTATGCCTAAAATTGGCAGATGTAGTAGAATCAAAACAAGAAGAATTAGCAAAAATGCAAACTCTGGAAATGTGAATGCTGTATTCAGAATCATTCCCTTGAATGGCATATTCATCAAAAATGATTAGATGGTGTGCTGATAATGCAGAAAAAGTATTATCAGACGAAGAATTTGATTATGGAGAAGAAACAAAATGAAGGTATAGATATGAGCCAATAGGGGTATTATATTGAGTAGCTCCTTGGAATTTCCCTTTTAATCAAGTACTACGTGCAGCAGTTCCGAATATTCTTGCTTGAAATGTTCAAATATATAAGCATGCCTCAAATGTTCCTATGGCTTGAGAAATGCTCGAAAAACTTTTTTTAGAAGCTGGGTTTCCAGAGTGAGTATATCAAAATATTATCATTTCATGAAGAGATTCAGAATTTATACTATCTCAAAGAGAAGTAGTATGACTCAACTTAACTGGATGAGAAAATGCTTGAAGAGTCCTTGGAGCATTAGCTGGGAAAAACTTGAAACCCTCAGTACTCGAGCTTGGTGGGAATGATGTATTCATTGTAGCTAAAAATTCAAATCTAGATGAAATCACTGATTGGGCTGTGAGAGGAAGAATGAGAAATGGGTGACAGGCCTGTACTGCCGCTAAGAGATTTATAGTTCTTGAAGAATACTATGATGAATTTGTAAAACAATTTGCTGATAAAATGAGTAAATTAACTCTTTGAGATCCTATGGAAGCATCAACTACAGCACAAGTTATTTGTCAATCATCAGCTGTGGATGAAATTGAAAGGCAGGTAAATACAAGTATTTCTGAATGAGCAAGATGTGTGACTGGATGAAAAAAAGCATCTATTAATGGGAAAGGGTTTTTCTATGAACCAACAGTTCTCGCTGATGTAACAGAAGAGATGACGAGTTATCAAGAAGAAGTATTTTGACCAGTAGCCAGTGTTATTAAGGCAAAAGATGTGGAAGAGATTATCTATCATGCCAATGCTATTGATCTTGGACTTTGAGGATGTATTTTTGGAGATAATCATGAGGAGCTTGTAGAAATATCAAGCAGGGTAAATACAGGAATGATGTTTATTAATCAGACATTAGCTTGAAAGGCAGAAATTCCTTTTGGATGAGTCAAAAAATCAGGATATGGAAAAGAATGATGAGCGGATGGACTGAGAGCATTTGTAAATAAAAAAGTGATATTGTATTAA
>CALDZW010000146.1 GCA_937944175.1 uncultured Candidatus Altimarinota bacterium | reverse complement strand
CAAAGTTATTACCTTTTATGCTGTTTTCATGGTGTCCAGACTTTCCTCTCCCCCTTCACAGGAGCAGTAGATATCTTTCTGTTACACATATTATGATAGTAAGATTTTTTCACAAGTAAATCTTAATTTAGAGATTTTATTATATGTTCTCAAAAAAAGAGTTTTTCTAAAATAATTTTTCAAGTATTCACTCAGGTGCATTCATGGTCTCATCATAGTCATGGAGTTGATCATACTTCAAGAATTACTCAGGATGTTTTATTCAGTGGTTGTAAAAGGTCATTGGTAATTATATCAACTCAAGCAAATTGTAGTCAAAGTGCTTTTGTTGCTGAATAGGCAACATCTAAAATACTTGGATGAATAATTGATGTCACATCTACAGGGGTTCATCATGTTCATATGTTTGAATTTCAGCGTAATCTTATAGTCTTTCAATTAGGTACTATAGAATCAAGCTTCAGGTCTTGTTTATTTATATAGCTTATTAACTCATCATCTATTTGTATTTTCGATAGTCCCCTATCATATCATACTCATCTTAAAGGGTTTGTTTCATTCTCACTATCAATACACTCGTTTATGGTATTTTTTCAGTTTCATATTATTTGAGCTGGAATTCTATTAAGAGCTATGATTACTTCTCAGTCCATTACAAGAATCCTATATTCTTCACCTTCTATTTGTCTTTGAATTATCATTCTTTTATATATTTGAAATGATTTTTCTAATTTCTCAATTAGCTCCTCTACTGTTAGTATATTCATCAATACTCCATTTCAATGTCACTCTTGAAGTGGTTTAATAATAACAGGAAAAATTATCTCTAAATTTTTAATTGAACTGATTTCAGAGGCATTAATATAATAACTTTTAGCAGTTGGGAGGTTGTGCTGCTCAAGAATATTGTAAGTGAGTTCTTTGTCATCTGATATTTTTGATCCTAGTGATGAGTTTACTCAGAAGTCTGTAGATTTACAGAGTATTTTTTTTCAATTTCCTGTTATTCTGAAGAGATTTTTATTTCTAGAAATAATCTCTACATCAAGTCATAATTTTTTTGCCTCTTCTGTTAGAATAATTGAAGATATTGACCAGTAGTTTATTGAATTTGCTCACATGTGTGTATATGTATTTAGTAATAAGGTAGTACTTTCTTATAGAAAATATTTTAGGGAATGTGAGTTTTTTTTGCTGTGAGAGAGTTGTAAAAGAAAAATGTATATAGGGCTATTGCATCAAAAATATGTATATACAAAAAAAACATATTGTTGTAAAAACAATAGTATCTTTGCCTGGAAAATAGTACTCCAATGCTATACTTCTTGAATTGGTAGATAGTTTTAGATCATTAACTTAAGGAATAAAAACCATGTAGAGAATGATCTAAGAATTGTGAAGATTATTAGAGAATGTGTCTATATGTACACACTCTACAAAGTTTTTTTTATAAGTAAATTTTGTTTTCATCATAATTATATTATAATTTGAACTATTACTATTAATAAATAATTATGCATTTAGTATTTACAGGAATTCAATGATGTGGAAAATGAACACAGGCTCGCTTACTCATTGATAAATATGGTTTCAAAATTGTTGAAATGTGAGGTCAGCTAAGAAAAGAAATATCATCAGGTTCTGAGCTTGGAAAAGAAATAAAAAAAGTCATTGATGCATGATATTTAGTTGATGATGAGCTCGGATGAAAAATTATGCAAAAAGCAATTGAAGAATATAAAGACTTTGAGAAAGTAATCTTTGATGGATTTATTAGACTTCAATGGAATAAAGATATATTCGATACATATTTGTCAGACTATAAGGTAATACTTTTTAATCTACCAGAGTCAGAAGCTAAAAAAAGATTGCTTTGAAGAATGTACAACAAAACAACAGGAGAAACATTTATGTCATGAACTACTCATGATCCTGAAACAGGAGAAGAGCTTGTAAAAAGAGATGATGATAATGAAGATTCCATCAAAAAGAGAATTCAGGAATATATTGAAAACACTGTTCCATTAACTGAACAAATGAAAGAAGAATGAAGAGTTATAGAGATCAATGCCCATCAAACTATTGAAGAAGTATTTGAAGAAGTAGAGTGAAGTCTTGAATTAGACAGAAAATAATATGGAAAGCATAAAAATACACCACTCTGGATAGAGTGGTGTATTTTTACTGAACTCTTACAGCAATAAATCTTTGTGTACTGGCACTTTGTGGTATAATAAATGGCATGAGATTTGCTTCATCAGGGTTAAGTGTTCCTCATAGATTAGCTGTAGCTATGATAGTTGTTTCATCATCCCAATCAGCTAATCATGCTGAAGGTAAACAGTAGATTGTGAAAACTCCGGATCAAACTGTTCAGTCATTTGTTACTTTTGTTTTAAATACTTGAGATGAACATCCACTGAGTGCAGTTGAAAGAGATTGATTTCAGTTTATTCAAATAGTTCAATTATTTCAATAGAATCACCACATTGTGGTTGAATTCTGAAAGTATGTAACTACTTCTGCTTGATTATATTGTGCTGTACTATTTTCATCAGTAGCATCAGATCATATTCAAAACATCATATATGATGATGGCTGAGTAACAATCCATTCAATTGTTCTAGTATCTCCTCTTGTCCATCAAAGGCTTTCAAATTTTACCCATGAACTCCAAGGGGCTACTCCTGAAAAGTGCATTCAATTAGCATCTCTTGCTAGTGTCATTCCTGCTTTGTATCTGATATCATTTCATGCTCAGTTTCAGTGAGTAAAAGTCTCACCTCAAAGACGTAGGTCTTTCCATAATCATGTTGTGAGCACTTTGATCATACCTACTCAGTTTCATGTCCAAAAGGTATTTGGTACTGTTCCATTATTGATAACTAGATCATAGTCCGCAATTGTTGCATCTGAAGTGACATTAATAGTAATTTTTTCTGGAGAATTAATAGTGGTAGAATTAATAGTTCAAGGCCAACCAGGTATATTGATAGTTGTTGTAGGAGTAAAATTTAATCAATTAACTATGATGTCTTTAGAGCTTGATATTCATACTCAAACATGTGTTGGTCATGATATATATGGTATTGGTTCCGTAGTTATTGCTCATGTGAAACTTATTATGACTCATGTTCATGATGTTGTTATATCTATGTTTGATGATCATACAATGTTTGCCTGCTCAAGCTTTAGATTGAGTTTAGTGATCATTTCATTCCACTTTCCAACATTAATTATGTCTCCATTTTGTCCTACAAGTCATAACCATGCTTGAGATAGATGTATTGTCGAAAATAAGCATGAAAGTGCTATAATTATATACAGTATTCCTTTTTTCATATGATATGAATTATTTATAATAAATATATTGTATAGAAAATTATGATTATATCAAAGTGTTTAGAATTAAAATCACATAAAAAATACCTATAACATAAAAATTGAATTAATCAATAAATATTTGAACTATTTTCTTGTATAATATATAACTTATATGTAGAAATATGTTATTTTATAGTGAAGATTATATTGTAGTTTATTTATGTGAAAAGAAGTTGATCTTACATTTTTCATTTACTAGCAATAACTATTCTTAGTTTTTATTATTTTGCAATAAATCTAGGTTATGCATTAACTCCTTGAGATATCTCAAATCAAGTGTTTTTTCTTGATGCACAAAATATTGATTGAGACTGAAATGATGGTAATGAGCCAGTAAATAATACAAATATCTCAGAAGTAATTGATATTTTTGCTTCTCATACTTGATCACAAACAGTGTGATCCAAGCGACCAATATACAAAACAAATAGTATTAACCAGTTTCCTTCCATAGCATTTGACTGATCAGATGATGCATTATATATTCATGATGATCTTGACATTAATACTGATGCTGAATATGATGAGAAGTCATTTGCTCTTATAATAAAAACATGAACTGATATTACCAGCTTTCAGAGTATATATGAACAGTGATGAAAAGAGAAAGGATTTTCTTTTCAGATTGAATGATGAAAACTTTATGCTTGAGTATATAATACTATAGATTGGACAACATGAAGCACATTGAGAAAAATTGATTTCTGAACTATTGCTGTAGATACTATTTACACGATTGTTTTTGTGTATGATGAAATCAATGATGAAATTAGATGATATCTAAATTGAAATCTTGCTACAACGCTTTCTGTTATTGAGAAACAAAAGACTCATTGAATTTGTATGTTTGATTCATGATTGTGATGTAGTATTTTTACAACATGAACAAGTATATGAATATGATGAGTATTGAATGATGTTCAAAAATTATCAGATTGAACTGAAATTGAAATATATGAATGACATCATTTTGGATGATATATTTGAGAAATCGTTCAGTGGAATACTTGACTAACTGATACAGAATCTCTGTGAATACATGACTATTTATACACTAAATGGTATTGAGATATAACCCCTCCAATTATTGTTTCAACTAATTTTTGAAGTGGATCAATTCTTCCCTGATGAAATCATGACATTACTTTTAATTATGATGATTTTCATGAATGAAGTTCTTGAATTGATATCAGTGACCTTTGAATAAATTATAATGACAATATAGCACCACATGCGACCATCACTCACACGATATCAACTACTTGGTGAGTACCTCCACATCCACAGTCAATTGTTAATGGAATTAAAAGAACTGATTGAGCATATAACTATGAATATCACTCAAATTGACCAAATGCTTTTATAGAATTTAATTGGAATAGTGCACAAAAAGTATGAGCTATGAGGATTTATAACAGAGTATTAAGCTGTTGTGGTCATAGATTAACAAATGCTACCATTAAGCTCTATAATTCAAGCAATATCCTTGTTTATACTCATACCCTCTGAGATACCACATGAATAGATGAGATTGATGTTAATTTTGAAGAACTCTGAGAGATACATGATGTCTCTAGGTTACGTCTTGATTCAGTCTGAACAGATAGTGCTATTAATATTAGAGAAATAGAAATTTTTTCTTTTAGTGAGAATATTACTCTTAAAAAGTGGGATGGAACAGATTGGTGAAATAATATTGCAACTACTTGATTTGATTTATGAACAAAAAGTATTACCACACTTTCATCGACATATCCTACAAATGATTTGTCATTTTGAAAATACAAAGCCTCATTTCTTGTCCATGATATAAATGGAAATGTTTCTGAGCCTCATCATCTAATCTTTTATATAGATGAACCTGAGATGAATGTTTCTACTTCATCAACTGACATCTGAATACTGAGTTCAATATCTAAAACCTATGCTCCTGATATTACAGTTACTGTAAAAACTATATGAGTGCCATTTAAAGTGAAATTACAAAAAAACCAAACTCTAACATATACCCCACAGAGTATTCCCTACTTTACAGGTAGTGTGTGATTTGGTTTTGATAAAGATAATAATTCTAGCCTTGATGATATATGAGCAAATGAAATAATTGGATCATCTTCTTGAAGTGTAAGTGCTAATGGGCTACTCAATACCTATACATATACTGTCAACATGTGAGCTCTCATTGATGCTGGCCAAATTGCATGAGATTATAGTTGACTTATTGATTTTTGAATTGAATATGATTATTTAAGTGAATATGCTAACCCTACAATAGCTAGTAGTTGTAAAACTCTTGTAGAAAAGTATGGAACACATATTAGTAGTTGAACATATACTATCAATCCAGGATCTTGAGTTATTGATGTATATTGTGACATGGATGTTATGTGATGAGGCTGGACAATGGTTAAAAGAATTTGAAAGCTCTGACGTAATTGAAAACCAAACTCTGATCGAATTTGAGTAATGGTTGAGTCTGGACAGATGTGACTGTTATCAGATCTTACTCCATATTGATCAGAGTTTGCCAAGATGTCTGATAGTCAAATAAATGAGATAGACTTCTCAGAAATAATGATTCATGAAGACTGATCTTGAGACAGAGTATTTGTTTTAGATAGTCAAATAGACTCAGATCATCCAATAGTACAGACTGATCTATGGGTATATAAAAAATGAACAACAGGTGTACCACTAATGTCTACCTTGAACTCTATGACAAATTGATGTACTAAATATTGAATATATATTACAGAGGACACTGCTGCAACTCCAAATGGAGGTTGATATAGGTCATGTGCCGGTTCTATGGTGGCAAGTGATGGTTGATATATTCATACAATCAATAGTAACTGATTTGGATTGAATGAACCATGGGTGTATACAAATCAAACATGAGACCAATGGGTAAGGTAATTTAAAAATATAAATAAATAAGAGTCAATATTATATTGACTCTTATTTATTTATATTTTTTACAGATTTTATCTTTATGTGATATTATATTGTGGATATAAGGTTTTCCTTTTATATAATACCATAAATATAGATACATTGTTTTATAAAAAAAGTAATTCTCTTGTGAATAAAATTATTGCTCACACAATAATAATTTTATTGTTTGTTTGAATAATATGTAATCCGCTAGTACTACATGCAACATATATAAATAAACCTACTATAACTATATCATGAGATTTTGTAATCAATAATGACCTTACAAAAACTTCATTATCAAATGTAACATTGTATAATGACATGGTTGGGATTACTGAAATGAGATTCTGAAATACAGTTGCAACTAGAGATAGTGCAATGTGGGAAACTTACTCACCAACAAAGTCTTGGGCTCTTAGTTCATGACTTTGAAATAAAACAGTGTATGCAAGTTTCAGAAATTCTTGATGAGATATTGTAAATATTGAGGATGAGATTATTCTTATATCTCCCACTACTCTTCCCTATACTACATGATTGACTCTTTGGCTTGATTCAAATGATGTTTCCTCAGTAGTTGAGACATGATGAGTAGTATCAGCTTGGAATGATAAGTCATGAAACTGATATAATGCACTCCAAGATACAGCTTCAGAACAACCAACAATTGTGACAGATGAAATTGTATTTGACGGAACAAGTGACTATTTTTATATTGAAAATCTTAATTATGTAAACACTAATACTATTGATGGATTATTAGTTTGTAGTGTATTTAAGACTACTAATACTAGTTCTTCTCTTTCATGAAATTGGTCAATACTTGACTTTGACCGTAGCGAATGGTTTAATTTTTATAGTTTGTCTGATTGAGTATGATTTAGTTACTTATGATCATGAATTCAAGACATATCTGTTACATGAGTGTGAATCAATGATAATAACCTCCATGTAACATGTGCCTCTTATGATAATACTATCACTAATGAAACAGTAGTAACAGTAGATGGTGTTGTTGAATATGAAGCAGATAGAGTGGTTACTTGAACAGAAATATGAGTAGCTCAAAGTACTCGTTTTTGATTTGTTTGAGATTGATCAGAAGCGGCTACTGAAGATGCTGGTAGGAACAATGCTTATTTTGATTGATCTATAGCTGAAATTGTGTACTTTGATTCTAAAGTTGCCAGTACTGATAGAAAAGATATTGAATGTTATCTATGAGAAAAATGGTGAGTACTAGTTGACTGATGTGTCGTGCCATGAGCAAATCCTATTGGAACAATAGAGTATTCACCAGAAGTAAATACTTCATGAGTAGTTGTAGCTCAAGCGAATAATTTTTCTTCAAGTGTTACTATTACTAATAATGGATGAAGTAATGCGCACTCTTTTTCAGCTAATGGATCATTTACTTTTGAATATGAAGATGCATTTTGAAATCCATGAAGTAGTGTTGCAACAGTTGACTGGATAGTTGATAATTGAATGCCATGAACTAGTACTGGATGAGTGAATGAACCCCCAATTATAACTTCATTTACATGAGCAATTTCAGCTGAAGTATTAGTAGCTTCAGGAGCTACATCTGTTGGAACCATTACTGCTATTGATCATGATTATAATGTAATAGGGCAGTTTTGAAAAGATTTACTATCTTGAAACATGTGGAAAACTATTAACCATGCGGATATGTGTAGTCCAGTTGTAGTTGCTTCTCATAGATGAAATGTAAACTGAGAAATTCAAAGGGCCCCAAGAATTTCAAATAAAACAGCTCTAAGCTTTGATATTAAAGTTGATAATTATAATTCAACTATTTGATGAATTTCAACAGATGTAGACTACATTGTTTTTGAAGCATGAAGTCATGAATTTAATTGAATGCAGGTTCAAGCTGATTCAGTAAGTGTTTCAAATGTCATATGTAGTTGAGATTATGCATGAGCTAATTGAACTACCATAAACTTTGCACCAGTATTTCCTCTAGCTCCATCAGTTCTACATACTATTGCTTCATTTGATGACTCTACATGGGTTGTTTCATGAGTGAATGATTGAATATCAAGAGATTGAGAACCAACAGCATCATTTATGTGACTTACGATGCAAAGATCTTTTAATTCTTGTGCACATGATCCTGAGTTGTTTGACTATGTTGCATTTGAACAATGAAATTTTCTTCAAACGGAATGATTTACAGTTGATTCAACAAGAAGTGGAGATACTATCCTGTCAGTTACATCAGGTGGGAATGATATTTCTTTTGATACACCTTTTACACTAACTCCTGAAGTTGTCTTAGTTGCACAGTTGTGAGAGGACTGATGAAATGGATGATATGGACAAATACATACTGGATCATGAGTGTTAAATGATAGAGTGTATGCAACAGTTGATGAAGACTGACCATGAGCAGATAGAGCTCATACAAATGAGGTATTTTCCTCAGTTGCTTTTTCAGAAGATAGTTGATCTTTTGTAGAAGATAATTCTTTGAGCTATAGTGTAGTTTGATGAACTGATGCTTCTGCATTCACACTTGATCCAGTAGCTGGTGCTTTAAAATTCATTACTTGAAAAGATCCAGCTAATCCTACAGATACAAATTGAGATTGATATTATGAAATAATTGTTCAAGCATGTGACAGTCATTGTGATAGTAAGTGCACATCTCAAACAATTATTGCTGATGTACGAGATAAACTACCGCCTACTGTGAATTCTTCTAGTCCTACTAGTAATGATATTTTACCTTGATGAAACCATAATCTAGTTTTCAATTATACAGATGACGCTATCTGAGTTGATCCCACAAGTGATGTATTGAGACTTTTTAAATGGAATGGGTCATCATGGTGAGCTGATATTAGTTCTGGTTTCATTACATTTGGCTCAAAAGTAGTTACAACATCTAGTGCAACTTATCCTTTACTGAATGCTTCTCTATGAAAGTATAAAGCTGAACTTGATATTGCAGATATCAACTGAAACACTTCAACTTATGAGGTTGAATTTTATATAGATATCCCAAAGTTTAACATCTCAGAAGATATTATTGAAATCTGAACTATAAATACTTCTTCTAATATCTTTGCTCCAACTGTTGTCCTTACTGTTGATACTGTGTGAGTTCCATACAAGATTTATATGAATAAATGAACAGTCCTTACTTTTTCTCCAAATACTCTTCCCTTTTATGATGGTACGTATTGAATCTGATACAACATGTTACAAGATTGAAGTTTAGGTCAGATTTGAACAGATGAGCTTGTGGTTACTGAAGGAGCTAATCTAAATACTAATTGAAACTATAATACTGAGACTCATTTGCTAGATATTTGATGAATTCATAATGCAGGTCAAGCTGCATGAGATTATGAGTGAGATGTGAGTTTTAGGATTGAGTATGATTATTAATTTTTTGCCTTTTCTATTTTAGAAAAGATTCATCTAGCGGTAGCTAGCCTTCTAAAGTGAGTAACTGCATTATTTACTATTCATTGATCATAAGGAATGCTACCATCTGCAAGTAAAACTTTGCTAATTAAGGGAGATACCTCTCAGTGCATTAATGTTATCTGTTCACTAGGAAGTCATCTATATAATGTATTTAGTAATAATGTGCATTGATATCTAATCTCTTGATTTATACTAACACTAGGGTCATTCTTCCCAACGGATTCTTTATTGTTTATGTGGCCAATGGATATTCAATCTTTCCTTCTCATGTGTATTCTTATTAATTTATAACTACTTCCCTTTCCTCTGTGCTTTTGTTGTGTTCCAATATAAAGTCTGCTTTTTCAATGAAAATGCCTTGTCCAGAAAAGATGATGTTTTTTATTGGAAGCTCATG
This sequence comes from uncultured Candidatus Altimarinota bacterium, assembly GCA_937944175.1. Classification (GTDB taxonomy): domain Bacteria; phylum Patescibacteriota; class Gracilibacteria; order BD1-5; family UBA6164; genus CALLPO01. The sequence continues at coordinate 9,505 of CALDZW010000146.1, read as the reverse complement.
TATCAATGTTTAATAAATGGCAGTAAATTATTGTAGTATATTCCTCTGGGGTAATATATGGATAATAAAATATAACACTACCTCCCAATTCCAATGTACTCAATTCAACTATTGATAATTTCATCTTTTTTAAGACAATTTTTCCCATCAACTATTATAAAAATATTATGTTTTTTTAGGAGAGGTCATGTAATAGACTCAGTAAACTCAGAGTGATTAACTCATAGTACTAAAATATCACTGGAGTTTAGTATATCTTCAAGAGAAGAAGATGTTGAAGTATTAAGGATGTGCGGATCATAGATATTAAGCTCTACTTTTTCTTCTTCAAGAATAGATTTAATTACAAGTGCAGGAGATTCTCTTATATCAGCAATATCTTTCTTGTAAGAGAGTCAAAGAAGTCAGATTTTCTGTCATTCAAGAAATTGCTTTTTCTTGTTTAAGGATTTTCTCAATTTGTTAACTGTGTATTCAGGCATTGAGTTATTGATTTCTCTTCCAAGTGAAAGAAGCTCATGATGAAATCATTTTTCTTTTGCTTCTTTAATAAGATAGTATGGATCTACTGGAATACAATGTCATCAGACTCCACAGCTTGGATAATGCTTCATGAATGCAAATGGTTTGTTCCCTGCTCCATTAATGACCTCAACTATATCAAGACCAAGAACATCAAAAGATTGAGCGAGTTCATTCACAAAGGCTATATTAATATCCCTGAATGAATTTTCTATGATTTTTGTTGCTTCAGCATGTTTTATATCAGGCATTTCATGGATTTCTGCTTGAATAAATGATCTATAAAAATCAGCAATTTCAGTGGTAATATTCTTTGTAGTTGCTCAGATATTTCTTGGTATATTTGATACATTCCAATGTGGATCTCATGGATTAATTCTTTCAGGACAGTGACCTACATGAAAATCTATTCATGCTTTTAATCAATTTCTTTCAAGTATTGGAATAATTATATCATCACATACTCATGGATTAATGGTTGATTCTATAATAATTTTTTGTCTTTTTGAGAGGTGTTTTGATATACTTTTACATGTTCCAATGACAGGGTCTAAGTTTGGATGAAAATCATCATCAATAGGAGTGGGAACGCAAACTATTATGTAATCAGCATCTTTAAGAATGCTGATATCTGTTGTTGAAGTAAATCAAAAAGAAGAGTGAGAAGGTGAACCTCATTCAAGAGGAGAAATATTATTGTTAATGTTTTTGACTTTTGCTTTGTCTATCTCTAGTCATGTAATATTGTATTTTCATGATGACGCAATACATTGAGCAAGAGGAAATCATACATATCACATTCAAATGACTACTACTTTTTGCATAGAGTTTTTATAAGAGGATAAGCCTCAAATTACTATATGTTTTTTGAGATTATTTCAATAAAAAATATTATTTTCTTGAGTCTATTTCTTGGCTTATCTCATGTATCTCTATTGATTCATTTCTAATGCTTTAGTGTAGTATAATAGAAGTATGCTATTTATTTGTTTTCTTCATTCTAAAACTGTGTCTTGTGCTGATGAAATAGTTGTGTTATCTTTTGAAAGTGAATTTTTTTGAATGAAAGGTGTTACAAAATTCTCATGTACTCATGTAATTAGATATTTATTGAGAATAAAATAAAAAACTACAAGTACAATGAGTAGATAGAGTATATCAAAAATTTTTAATCCCTTGACCATGTCATTTCTTTAAGGGTAAAAAGTGAATAAATAATGAGCCATGATAGGACCATAGTTGAAAATATACTCATAAATGGTCTATATCTCCATAGATTTGATTCTCTATCCTCAAGCTTAAATGCTATACCAAATGCTGTTCATACAAAAAAGATTCATCAAATATAAATAAGTGGTGACCACCAATCTCAGGTATATGGAAGATAAAGAAGATGACGTGCTGCAACAATTGGTCATACAAGTACTAATATAATATGAAGATAGTATATAACAGATGCTAAAAATGGTTTTTTCCAATAAAATTTCCCAGTATGAAATATATTTCTTATAAAGCTTTTTTTCCATCTAGCATGCTGTTTAACCAGTCTCCTGAAAGTGTCAGGCACAACAGTTAACGATTTTGCACTTTTGCAATATACTATGTCCCAGTCTCTATCAGGATATGACCGATTATACGTAAATGGTATATCATGATAGTCTTTTTTTAAAGATTCTCATATTACTGAAGAACCAAGAACATATCAAGTGAGTGTTCTATCAGTTGCAAATCTAAACGGAGCTCCCAAAAAACTATCATTTTCCCAAGCAGGAATGTAGTTGTAAATTGCCTCTCTTCTAAAAATTGCAAGGGGTCAGGAAACACATGTGATTGATCCAAAAACACTTTCAAATGCTTTTCTAATTGAAAACTGTCATTCATACCAGGAGTCTTGTATTTTGGTAATAAATGTATCATATGGGTTAAGGGCTCTTCAGTGACCACTGAGTCATCAAACATTTGGGAATACATTAAAGACTCTTACAATAATTTCTAACACATCAGTGTTCCAGGTACAGTCACTATCGGACATTGCTAAGAGGGTTCATTGAGCTTGTCTAATTCCTATTCATAAGGCTCTTTTTTTTCATTGATTTTTTTCAAGATGAATTACTTTTATTAGTCATTTATCTGCATACCCATCCAGGACCTCTGCTGTATTATCTGTACTACAATCATTGATAAAAATTATTTCTCTATTTTGATATGTCTGAGCTACCATTGAATCTATACAGGTGCTAATGACTTTTTCTTCATTAAATACTGCTATGAGACAAGAAACAAGAGGTTGCTTTGGTTTGAGTCATTCCTCTATCATTTTTTCTTCAACTTGTTTTGCAAGCACTCATGGATCCTCATATCTAAAAAGTGCTACATAAAATACTAAAAGATGCGTAAAAGTCACACTCACTCAATAGAGATAAAAAATAAAATAATTTGAATCAATAAAAAATGACTTTCAAATATATATAAACAAGAATCAAAAGAACAAAAAGTGTAATAATAGTAAAAAAATATTTTTTACTTTAGAGCTCCTATTAAGTGATTTTTGAATTCTAGCTTTTTTTTGTCGTTCCCATTTTGGAATAAGAAAAAATGATACAATAATAACTATAAGAGGAAGAATATATTCATCATAGAGACCAAAAGAAGTTTGTTGTATTCACCAATATAGACCAGCTATAAGTCAAATTATAGATAGGGCGGTTATAAATCAGGTGATGAAACTAACTATATTTGAAAACCTGGAATTCTTCTTATTTTTATTTTCAAGAATAATATTAGAGACTAATTGTGTGTGTGTGGTAATCTGTTCTGGAGAGAGTGTTAGAGTTTTATTGATTTTTTTTGTCAGAGTATGTATGAATACATTAAAATTATAATTCCATTTCATATCTGTTTTGGGCAATAAATACATTATATTATTATATTTATAATTTTTTTTATAAAAAAGTCTATAGATTTTTTGTTGTTCTTTAAGATTTATGCTAAAATTTTGACAGTTGTAAATCTAATATTGTAATAATGAATATAAATAACATTTATCCCTATTTTAAAGGAGTTATATATATAACATTTTTGTTATATATGCTACTATTTTCTACGCATTCTTCAGTAAATGCAAACACACAAAAGTGGGATTTTAATGATATGTCAAAATATTCTTTTTCTGACACGGATTCATTTTATCAAGCAAACTCAAGTGTAAAGCTAAAGCCAAAATTGAGTCATACAGCTCATCTTGAAAATGGTCCTTCTGCTCTGGACTGATGAGTAAATGTATATACTGAATGAAATTATGCCTATGTTGCTTCATATATGTCACATGCCATTACTGTTGTTGATATTAGTGATCCTAAAAACATGAAATCAGTATGATATATATGAGCAAATTGAAGTATACGTTTGTACTGAGTTTATGATTTGGTTAAAAAATGAGATTACTTATTTGCAGTATCATATAGTGCAGATTCTCTTGAGATTATTGATGTGTCTGATCCAATAAAACCAAAACATGTTACCAGAGTAACCAATACTTCAGCTGTAAAATTAAATGGTGCTAGAGGTCTTCAAATTAAGTGAGATTATGCATTTATTACCTCATATATTGATGACAGTGTACAAATAATTGATATCAGTAACCCATTATCACCTACTCCTGTTTCATATGTTCAAGATACTGTAAAACTTAATTGAGCAATGGATCTAAAAGTTTCTTGAGATTATATGTACGTAAGTTCATATCTAAATGATTCAATTGCAATTATTGATATAAGTAATATTCAATCTCCAGCAGTGGTTTGAGAATTAACTAACTGATCTTGATGACTTGAACTTGATTGATCATGGTGATTAGAAATAGATGGAAATGAACTGTATATCATATGACATATCTCTGACTCATTTCATAGTTTTGATATTTCTGATAATCTTAATCCTATTTTACTTGATTCTGTTGTTAATTGATCATGAGTGGACCTCAATGGAGCTAAAGAGTTTAGAATAATGTGAAATGAGGCATATATAGCATCATCAAATGGTGATGCGCTACAAGTTCTTGATATTTCAAACCCAAAAAATATAAAACCAATAACTACTTTTGAAACCGATTCATTTGGAAAACTTGATGCAATTACAGGGATATCTATCCTATGAGATCATGTATTTGTAACTTCCTATACTAATAGTACTCTACATAGTATTTACATTAATACTCCAAGTAAGCCTATTTTTCATTGAGAAGTTACCTCTTGAGAAATGCGTTTATGAACAAATACATCTGTAATGATTGAAAAAGAATTTGCATATGTCTCTGCATATTGAAGTAGTTCTGTTGAAATTATTGATATAAGTGATGAATCTATTCCAGTGCATAAGTGATCCATTTCAGATCATCATACTAATAATGAATTACGTTGAGCCTGGACAACGCAGAAAAAATGAAATTACTTATTTGTTTGATCATATACTGATCATGGGATTGAAGTGCTAGATGTCTCTGACCCAAGTAAACCAAAGCATGTTTCAAAAATTGAAGATTCAACAACTGTAGAGCTTCACGGAGTGAGATGACTTGATATTGTTGATAATTTTTTGTATGTTGCATCATATCATTCTGACTCTCTCCAAATCATTGATATATCAGATCCAGAGAATCCAAAACCATTATGAAATATTAAAGACAGTGTTTATATGAATGGAGCAATTGATGTAGAAGTGCAGGATGAAATTGCCTATGTTATAGGATATTCAAGAGATAATATTTCATCAATTGATGTAAGTGATCCAGAGAATCCAAGATATATTGCAGAGCTTAGAAATGATTCTACTATTGAATTAAATTGACCATACATGGTTCAACTTAATTGAGAATATGCATATATTTCCGCCTATGTTGATGATTGAATTCAAGTGATAAATATTAGTGATCCAGGGAATATGAAACCACTAGGAATGTATAAAAATGATTCACTTGTAAGACTGAATGGTCCACGTAATTTTACCTATGATGAATGATTATTATACCTTTGAGTGTATAGTGATGATTCGGTTCAAATTATTGATGTAAGTGATCCATATAAGCCAGAAGATGTAAGTTACCTACGTCATACAGATTTTCTTGACACAGCCAGTGCTACTGCAAAGAATAAACAAACAATATATGCTACCACCTATTATTGAAGTTCATTTGAAGTATTAACAGAAAGATATGATTCTACAATACCCTATCTTACACTTGATAGTCCTTATAGATATATATGAGAAGTAACAAACTTTAGTAATTCACTCTGAAGTTTTCATGAATGAAGCGTGAGGTATCAGCTTTCAAATAATTGAGGAACTACACGGTATTATCATAATTGAATTGATTGGATTCAAACAACAGCTTGATATTCTCAATCTAATAGTATTTCAGAACTCCAAAGTTCAGTCTCCACATTTAATGATATATCTTGATCTACATCATCTTTTAATTTCAAAGCATTTTATTATAGTGATTGACATGATAAGGTTGAACTGGATTCATTCTCAATATCTACCCTAGAGATTATTAGTCCTATAGTAAGTGGAACAAATATATGAAGTTGATCAGTCCTCCCATGAGCAACTCAAAGCATAATATTTAATTATAGTGATGAAACTTGATGAAGTGGAATTGATACAAATTCTTGAATTGTAACTTTACAAAAATGGGATGGAAATACATGGTGATCTGATATTTCAAGCTCTATTTTTTGAACATGAACTTTCTCTCAAACACAAGCAACATACTCAACAACAAATTTTTCTGGATGAAAATATAAATCAACCTTTAATATTTCAGATACTGCATGAAATACTTCTGAAACATATGAGCATATTTTCTACATTGATATTCCAGAGTTTATTGTTTCTGAAGACATTATTGCTCTCTGAACTATAAACCTATCTACTCCAACTTTTGCTCCAACACTAAACCTTACAGTAAAGACTATTTGAGTACCATATAAAGTATATATGAACAAAGAAGTGGCTCTTATGTATAGTCCACATACTCTTCCCTTTTATGATGGAACATATGGTATATGATATGATAAAAATTGAGATGGAACATTAGTTCAAATGTGAATTGATGAAGTAGTTGCTTCGTGATCATTGAATATAGGTTCAAATTTTTCTTCAATAGTTCATACAGTTGATATAGGATGAATTCATAATCTTTCACAAGCTGCATGAACGTACACTTGAGAGATAAGCTTTAGGATTGAATATGATTATTAGGAGCTACTTTTCTAAAATATCAATTCATCAGCTATTTACCACATAGATATATCATCATTTTTCATATGTAACATATACAATATTTCATGATAGTCAGTTTGAAGTTGTATATGGTGTTCCCCATGATGAAGTTGAAGTATTATAGAAGCTGAGTCATGATGTAGTTGAGATCCAGAGGTTTCAATCAGTATCAAAGAATAAATCATTAATATCATTTCACACTAAGCTTCAAGAAGTATTGCTGCTAGTGTAAAGGTTCCAGATTCAGGTTGTAGAGTTATAATATGATAATCAAGAATCAGTTGCAATCCAGAAATTATAGCTTTCATCCTCTAGTATATCAGAATATTTGTTTGATCCTAATCAGCCACTTGTGTTTCAAGGAGTAAATGTCTGTACAATTCATACTCAGACTTCATACTGATCAAGTCCACTTGTTGTTCCAAACCACATATTTCAATTAGAATCTTGAAGTATTGTTGATGCATGATTGTGTGATAATCATTGATCTTTTTTTGTGTATTCTTCCCAGTTAGTTCAATCATATGAATTTATACCTTTATTTGTTGCAAACCAGTATTCTCAAGAGTCAGCAGTGTAGATAAATAGTGTATGTTTATGGAGTAGTGGTGAGTTAGAATCTGTGATTGTACTCCATGTTCAATCAGATGCTAGTACTGATACTCAAAGATTTCATCAAAAACTCATACTTCAATCAATTCATTCAGAAATACTAAGTACTTTATTATGAATTAGGTCAGAATTTGTTTTAGTATAATAAACAAGTCCTGCTTCTGTAAAGAAGGCTACTCATGAATTACTACCAAACCACAGATCATTATTGGAATCAACAAATATTTCATTTATAGGGGTAGGAATATCTCATATATTAAAAGTAATAGTAGGAGTTGTTGGTCAAGTACTAGTGGAACCAGTAGATGTTGATCAAGTATTAGTGGAACCAGTTGATGTTGATCAGGTACTAGTAGGATCTGTTGTTAGATGATATATGCAATCATCTTTATATTTAAGATTGAGAGTAACAAAAGTACATCAAAGGTTATAAGCCTTTTGACTTGGGTTATTGAGATTTATTTCTGAGTCTAGGAGGTCTTTTATAAGTTTAATATTTTGGACATATGCTATTCCTTGGTATGCATCTTGTGTATTTTTTGCAAGGATAACTTGATTACTAGGTATTTCTAATGATTTAGTAGATCAAGTATATACAATTGGATTTCATATATTGATAAGATTCTCGCTTTGTGTATCAAGTGATTGAAACATTTCTGGAAGTCTATTTGTACCATTAAATGCTAACTGATTTGATCAAACTATTGTTAAAAAATCTGGATTAGATGTCTGTATGCTTATTATAGAGGGACTTGTAACAATAAAATTTCATGTTCAGCTTTTTGCTGTTATTAAGAGTCAATTATATGTTCAGCTAATTATAGCTGTGTGGTTTTCTGCTGCATATGTATTTGGGACTAGATATGTTGTAGTAAGTGGACTTTCTAATACTCATCATATTTCATATTCTCTTCTATTTGGAGTAATAGAATAGCTATATTGGTGTCAATATAGTGGGTCTACAGGTACTTTATCAATTGTATTTAATGCTTGTCTTACTGATGGTCAGATAACTCACTGAATCCATGTAGTATATCAATCTATAGTAATATCAACTTGATTTGTGGGGGTAGGATAGTTTCAACTATGGATATAGTTGTGTGCCAATGCTTTTTTAATTGTTTTAATGTCTACATTCCTTACCGAATCTCTAGCATTTAATGCAAAATTCTGTACTGATAGAAATCAAATAGTTCAGAGAATAGATAATATAGTTATAACAACTATAAGTTCAACAAGTGTAAATGCATTTTTATTAATTTTATACATATTATTGTACGATAATAGATAATGACTTCAATCAAAAATAACAATTGTGTAATTTTTATAACATTATAATAATTTACAGAAAAAATCTAGATTTTATTTAATATATATGAGTATTTTAGTATATAAGTAGTAAAATATATTTTTTTTTAAAAAAATATATTTTTAAAAAACCTTATCTAATGGTAATAGGCTCTAATATTAATGATAATGAAGATAAAAATTACAAAATAAAGGCTTATTTCTTTGACAAAAGATAATTTTATGTGATATAATAATATTGCTAAGAAAAATTAGTGTGACTAATTATTTCTATTTGCTAGCAAATATTTTATATGTATAAGTTTTTTGACCATATGATAAAAACAAAAATAAAAAACATTATAGCAATTGCAGCTATAATTGCTTTGGGAGCAAACAGCATGAATAATGCATTTGCTGCTACAACAATTGGTAATGCAACAGTGATTGGAAGTTCAGCACTAGATCAGCCAATTATCTGGGATGATACTTTTGGTACTCCTGGAAATGCTTCTGCTACAGTTACTGGGATTAAAGTAACTGCTACAGTAGCTCCTGCAATGAATATTGGATTCTCTACTGATGAAATTGCTTTAGGTCTTCTTACTCCATGAACTCCATCTACTGGTGATCTTAATATTGAAGTAGGGACTAATGCAAGTGCTGGTGTAAAGATTACAGCAAGATCAACAAAAGGTTGACTAGAGCATACAAGTCTATGAGCATGAGAAATTATCAATAATGATAATACTGATGGGGAATCATATACTTGGGAGTCAGCTACTGCTAACGATACAATAAT